>JAGRHW010000007.1 GCA_020444765.1 Gammaproteobacteria bacterium
GCCCGGCGGGGATTTTTCCGAGCCGGTGACCAGCCACACCAAGGAAATCATTCAGACGTTCTGGGCCTTGTCCAAGGAGCTGGCGGACGCCCGCCACTATCCGGCGATCGACTGGCTGGAAAGCTTTTCCGGCTATGTCGATGCGGCGGCCAAATGGTGGGCGACGACGATCGATCCGCGTTGGGAAGCTTATCGCAACGAAGCCTTGAAATTACTGGCCGATTCGGAAGAGCTGCAGCGAATCGTCAATCTGGTCGGCGTCGAGGCCCTGTCCTCCGAACAGCGCTGGACATTGGAAACCGCCGGTCTGATCAAGGAAGGCTTGTTGCAGCAAAGTGCGATCGACGAAATCGACAGCTATGCCTCGCCGGAAAAACAGTTTTTGTTATTGCAGTCGATGCTGGATATTCATCATCACGGGCTGCGGCTGGTAAAACTCGGCATGCCGGTGCGCAAGCTGCTGGCGCTGCCGGTGCTGTCCGCCGCAAGGCGCTGGAAAAACCGCTACGACGCCGATCAGCTCGATGAATTGCGCACACAGCTGAACGAGCTGCCGGCAATTTTCGAACATCTGGGCGCGGATTATTCACCGGCCGGGGAGAGCGGCTCATGACCCATGCTGAATACCGAACTGCAAGCTCGGCACAGGGCGGCCTGCTGGCCATGCACCGCGTGCCGGACGTTGCCGCCGGTTCGCGGGTGCTGGTCAAGGTGCATGACGGACGTCAGCGCAGCGGACTGGTTATCCGGGTGTCCGAGGAGCTGGCTCTGGTGGAAGTGTTTGAAGGCACCGATGATCTGGATCTCGAACGGACCTGGGTGCGTTTTCTCGATGAGCCGTTCAGGCTGCCGGTATCGCGTGATTTGCTGGGCCGGGTCTTCAATGGTCTGGGGCAGCCGCGCGATGGTCGTCCGCCGCTGATTTCTGGCGACCGCCGTGATATCAACGGCGCGCCCCTGAATCCGACGGCGCGCGCTTATCCGCGCGAATTCATCCAGACCGGCGTGTCCGCCATCGACGGCATGAACTCGCTGACCCGGGGACAGAAACTGCCGATCTTTTCCGGCGGCGGTCTGCCGCATAACCGGCTGGCCGCGCAGATCGTCCGGCAGGCCAGGTTGCGTGGCGACGAGGGCGGCAATTTCGTCGTGGTGTTCGCCGCCATTGGCGCGTCGAATACCGATGCGCGGTTTTTTCAGGAAAGCTTCGAAGACAGCGGCGTGCTCAATCAGGTTGTGATGTTTCTCAATCTGGCCGACGAGCCGGTGATCGAACGGCTGCTGACGCCGCGGGCGGCGTTGACCGCGGCGGAATATCTCGCCTTCGAACTGGACTATCACGTTCTGGTGGTGATTTCCGATATGACCGCCTATGCCGAAGCGTTACGCGAGGTGGCCGTGTTGCGCGGTGACGTGCCGGCGCGCAAAGGCTATCCGGGCTATCTGTATTCGGATCTCGCGGAAATCTACGAACGTGCCGGGCGCATCAAGGACCGGCGTGGCTCCATTACCATGATTCCGGTTTTGTCGATGCCGTCGGACGATATCACTCATCCGGTGCCGGACCTGACCGGCTACATCACCGAGGGCCAGATCGTCCTGTCGCGGGAGCTGCACAACCAGGGTGTCTATCCGCCGGTGGCGGTGTTGCCGTCGCTGTCGCGTCTGATGAAAGACGGGATCGGCAAGAACTTTACCCGCGAGGATCATCCGCATGTCGCCAGCCAGTTGTTTGCGACCTTTGCAAGGGCGCTGGAGGTCCGCAGCCTCGCGGCAATCATCGGCGCCGAGGAGTTGTCCGAGTCGGATCGGCGTTATCTGAGTTTTGCCGATGCCTTCGAAAGACGCTTTATCGGCCAGAGCGAGGATACGGACCGGACCGTCGTCGAGACGCTGTCGCTCGGCTGGGAGTTGTTGTCGATGCTGCCGCCGGAACTGCTGGTACGCGTCAGCGAGGAGGAAATCGACAAATACCATCGCTGGCAGGGTGAGGCATGAACAAGCGACTGGCCGTGCCGCCGACCAAAAGCGCCTTGCTGCAGGTCAGGCGGCAGACGCACTTTCTCGAACAGGGTCAGGAGATGCTCGAGAAAAAACGCGACCTGTTGATTCGTCTGGTCTACGAACATCTCGCGCAATACCGGACTCTGCGCGCGCAGGCGGCCGCCGAGCTGGAGGAGGCCTATCGCTGGATGTCGATTGCCCATATGCGGCTTGGCGAACCCTTGTTGAGACAGGCGGCGATCGGTCTGAAGCTGTCGCTGGCGCTGAAGATCATCGCCAAATCCAGCGTCGGCGTGGAGTATCCGGTGGTCAGCGCAAAGACGTTGCCGTTGCAACCGGTGGGTCTGATGTGGACCGACGTCAGCTTTGATGAAGCCCGGCAAAAGCTGCAGCAATTGACGCTGACACTGGCGCGGCTCGGCGAGGCGGAAAACGCGCTGTGGCGTTTGCTGGCGGCCAGCAGAAAAACCAAGAAACGCGTGAATGCGCTTAAATACAATATTATTCCGCGTTATCGGGAGACGATTCGCTTTATCCGCGCAGCGCTGGAAGAAGACGAACGCAACTCGCTGTTTCAGATAAAACGGCTGCGCGAGCGCTGAAACCGGCTGGCAAAGCAACGGGGTGAAAAGAGTTTGAAATCGATTACATTCCTACTCTACAATCGAACAGAATTATCCACAGGGGGAAGAGGGTCATGAAAAAAATCATAACGTCAGTTTTAAGCGCGGCCTGTGTTTTTGCTGGTTCTGCGACGATCGCTCTGGCTGCCGATTACAAGATCGGTTTGTCGAACGGCTGGATCGGCAGCGAGTGGCGTACGCAGATGATCGACGAGGCCAAAGAGGCGGCGGCGAAGTGGAAGGAGCGCGGTGTCAATGTCGAGGTTGTCGTGCAAAGCACCAATGTCGATGTGCCCGGGCAGATCGCCCATGTGCGCAACTTCATGAATGACGGCGTCAATGCGATTATTATCAACCCCAACAGCCCGACGGCTTTCGATCCGGTATTCGCCCAGGCCAAGGATGCCGGCATTCTGGTTATCTCGACGGATGCGGAAGTGTCTTCGCCCGATGCACTGTATGTCGGTATCGATCAGCAGGCCTGGGCCGCGGCAAGTGCGGCCTGGCTGGCCGAAACCCTTGATGGTAAAGGCAAGGTGGTGACGATCAACGGCGTGGCGGGTCATCCGGCCAACGAAATGCGGGTTGCCGGCTACAGCGAGGTGTTTGCCAAGTATCCAGATATAGACGTCGTCAATGAAGTCAACGCCAACTGGGATCAGGCGCAGGGCCAGCAGGCGATGCAGAACCTGCTCGCCACCTATCCCGATATCGACGGCGTGTGGGTACAGGACGGCATGGCGGACGGCGCCTGGAAGTCGATCATGGATGCAGGCAAAACCGCCGATATTGCGGCGACCGGAGAAATCCGCAAGGATTTTCTCGACAAGTGGATCGACAATAATCTGAACTCCGGTGCCTCGGTGAATCCGCCGGGCGTGATGGCCAGCGCGCTGAATGTCGCGGTGTTTATGCTCGAGGGCCGTGAACTGAAAGAACCGGCCAGCGCCGGGCAGTACGGCAACAGCCTGTATCTGCCGATTCCGTTTATCGACGGCAACAACGTGAAAGAAGTGGCCGCAGCCGTGGAAGGCAAACCGGGCTATTACTCCTACACCGAGTCGCTTTCCATCGAAGACGCTGAAAAGCTCTTTAAATAAGGCGGCTTTCCCGGCGTAAAAGACGAGCCTGTCTTTTACGCCGGGCTTGCAATTTCATGCCCCGATTAAAGCTTGAAAAAGTCCGTAAATCCTACGGCGCAACCCTGGCACTTGGCCGTGGCGATTTTGAAGTCGAAGCCGGCGAAGTGCATGCGCTGATCGGCTCGAACGGTTGCGGAAAAAGCACGCTGTGCAAAATCATCGCCGGCAGTATCACGCCCGATAGCGGCACGGTGAAACTGGATGGCAAGGTTGTCACGGTGTCCGGCCCCAAAGCGGCCAAGCAACTGGGAATCGGGATTTTCTACCAGGAGCTGAGCCTCGCGGCTAATCGTACGGTTGCGGAAAATATCTGCCTGGCGGATCTGCCGGGCCGCGGTGGTTTTTTTGTCAACCGGCGGGCGCTCGATGAGCGGGCGGCACGTTATATCGCGATGTTCGGCGGTGTGGCGGGCAAAGATTTTGCCGCCGAATCGATCGTCGAGAATCTGCGCGCCGATCAACGCCAACTGGTCGAAATCATGAAAACCCTGGCCAGTGAGGCGGCAATCCTGATTTTCGACGAGCCGACGTCGGCGCTCGACAGATTGCAGGTCAAGCGGTTTTTCGAAATTCTTGCCGATCTCAGGGAACAGGGACGCAGTATTATTTTCATCTCGCACCGGATGGACGAAATTTTCGAAATTGCCGACCGGGTCACCGTGATGCGCGACGGAGAGATTATCTCCACCAGTGCCATCGACGAGACCGACGCGGACAAGCTCGTTACGGATATGGTGGGCGAACACCTGGCCATCCAGCAGCCGCTGATAGCGGAAAAACCCGAGGTTCGGGCACCGCTGATGATAGCCGAAAACCTATCCGGTGAAGGGTTCAGGGATATCGGCTTTACGGTGGCGCGAGGTGAAATTCTCGGCTTCGGGGGCTTGCACGGACAGGGACAGTCGCGTGTGCTGCGCGCTTTGTTCGGTATGGACCCGCGGCTTTCCGGCAGCCTGTCGCTCAACGGCAAGTCCTTTAATCCAGCTGGCCCGCGGCATGCCATCCGCGCCGGTTGCGCCTATGTATCGGGGGACAGGGGGCGTGACGGGGTGATCTCCGGACGCTCGATTCTGGAGAATGTTACGCCGGTGCATGCGCTGCGTACTTCGCAGTTTCTGGCACTGCCTTCCGTACAGTCGAAAAAAGCGATTCCCGCCTTGCAGGCCTTGCATACCAAGTTTGCCTCTCTGTTTCATTCGATCGGCTCGCTGTCGGGCGGTAACCAGCAAAAGGTGGTGATTGCCCGCTGGCTGATCGACAAACCGGATTTATTGCTGCTGGATGATCCGACCAAGGGCATAGACCTCTCGGCCAAGGCGGATTTGTTCCGGCTGATCCGCGAACTGGCCGCGCAGGGCATGGCGATCGTGCTGTATTCCTCGGAAGATGCCGAGATACTCGCCAACGCCGACCGGATACTGGTGTTCAACAATGGCTCGATCAGCCGTGAATTGAGCGGTGAGCAACGTACCCGTTTTCATCTTTACCAGGCAGCGTACGAGGCGGCCTGATGGAAAGAGCGGCGGCAAATGCGGTTTCCGAAAACCGCCATTCCCTGAAACGGCTGGTCGAGCGCTTTCCGTTTCTGCCCGCCCTGCTGATCATGCTGGTGTTGCTGGGGATGACCGGTGTGTTGTCACCCGGCACGGTCAGTTACCGCGGCCTGACCGGTCTGTTGAGTACCTATCTTGCATTGATGCTGTTGTCGGTCGCCCAGACCTATGTGGTGTTTGCAGCGGATATCGACCTGTCGGCCGGCGCCATCGTATCGCTGGTCAATGTCAGCGTCGTTTTACTGATGCAGGCCTGGGGTGGCGAGACGTTGCCGGTGCTGGCCGCTCTCGGGATCGGGCTGCTTATCGGTGCTTTGTGTGGCTTGCTCAACGGTATCGTAGTCGCCTTGCTGCGCCTGCAGGCGATCGTCGCGACCTTTGCAAGCAGCATCTTCTTTACCGGGCTTGCGCTTTATATTCTGCCGGTTGCGGGCGCGCCTGTTCCCCGTGTGGTCTGGCGGACGTTCGGCGGCAAGATTTACGGCGTGCCGTTTGTGTTTTATGTGGTTTTGCTGGTGGGCCTGCTGCTTTACATGTTGTCCCGCACGCGTCTGGTCCTGCAGCTGCTGGCGGTGGGAGACGATGCACAATCGGCGTTTCAGAGCGGTCTGGCGGTTACCGTCATCCGGATCAAGGCCTATGTGGTCTGCGGTATTTTTTCGGCGCTGGCGGCTTTTTGCATTATCGGTGATACCGCAAGCGGCGATCCGCTGGTCGGCGGCAAGATGACCCTGCTCAGCGTCGCCGCTGTGGTGCTTGGGGGCAGTGCCTTGTCGGGTGGTGTCGGCACGGTGCTGGGATCGGTCATTGGTGCCCTGACCATCGGGCTGATCAACGCCTTTGTGTATTTCGCCGGTACGCCGTCCGAGTGGCAAAACTTCGTCCAGGGGCTGGTGATTCTGATCGCCTTGATGCTCGGCGTGCTGGTCAGCAGGCGGGCGCGGACATGAGCAGCTCGATCCTCAAGGGTGGAACCATTTCACTGGCGGAACTGCTGGCCAGGGTCAGGTCACCGATAGTGGTCGCCTTGTTATTGATTGCCGTCTTGCTGGTGCTTGGCGAGCAGCTATCGCCGGGATTCGCCTCGCTGGCCCAGCTGCAACGTTTGCTGATCGTGGCGGCTCTCCTTGGGATAGTTGCGGCCGGGCAGAATCTGGTGATTATCGGCGGCCGTGAAGGCATCGATTTATCGGTTGGCGGTATCGTTTCGCTGAGTGCAATTATTGCCGGCAACCTGATGAACGGTGTCGATGGCAATATAGTCGTTGCGCTGGCGGTCAGTCTATCTGTCGGCGCTTTTTTTGGTCTGCTCAACGGGCTTGGCGTGACCTTGCTGCGTATCGCGCCGCTGGTCATGACACTCGGCATGCTGGGTGTGCTGCAGGGATTGCTGGTCGTGGTGCGGCAAGGTATTCCGTCAGGTCGTGCCGCGCCTGCATTGTCGGAATTTGTCGTACAGCCTGTGTTGTTCGGCTTGCCGGGTATTATCTGGTTGTGGATCGCGATCGGTTTTTTTATGGCGTTTATACTGCGCAGAACGGTATTCGGGCACAGGGTTTACGCCATCGGTTCCAATGAGCATGCTGCCTTTGTCGCCGGTATGCCGACCCGGCTGATGCGGATTTCGCTGTTTGTCGCTTCCGGTATGTTCGCCGCCATCGCCGGTGTCTGTCTGCTGGGTTATTCCGGTTCGTCATTTTCAAATGTTGGCGAACAGTACATGTTGCCGTCGATTATTGCCGTGGTTTTTGGTGGCACACCTTTGTCAGGTGGCAAGGGCGCGTATACCGGTACGATGGCCGGCGCGGTGTTGCTGACCATTCTGCAAAGCATACTGACGACGCTCAGTATTGATGAATCGGGCCGGCAAATGATTTTCGGCGCGACTTTGCTGGTGCTGATGCTGTTCTACGGTCGCGGCAAAGGTCTGCGGGTATGAGGACCAAGCCGAGAATCAAGGATATCGCGGAAAAGGCCGGTGTTTCCGCCGCGACGGTCTCCCGCGCGCTGGGTGAAGAGTCGGAGCTGGTCGCCGAGCCGACGCGCACGCTGATCAGACAGGTGGCGCAGGAACTCAACTACCGGCCGAATGTCAGCGCGCGTAATCTGCGCACGCGTAAATCCATGTCGATACTGATGGTTGTCCGCGACATCGGTAATCCGTTTTACCTTGAGGTGCTCAAAGGGGTCGAGGCGGTTGCCCGCAAGAGCGGTTATTCGGTCCTGATGGGCAATACCGAAGACGATCCGGCACGCGAGGCGGAATACTTCAATATGCTGTCTGATGGCCACGCCGACGGCATGGTGTTGATGACCGGAAAATTACCCGCATCGTCGATGGCAGGGTTTGCTTATCCGGAAAAACTGCCGATCGTGGTTGCATTGGAAGTCATCGAGAATTCAGGTTTTCCGCATGTGCAGATCGACAATATAAGCGCCGCCCGTAAAGCCGTACAACACCTGATTGAGCTCGGGCACAAACGGATCGCGCATATTTCAGGTCCGCTGTCCGCCGTGATGAGTGTGCATCGGCGAGAAGGCTACCGGCAGGCGATGGCAGCAGCCGGGCTTGCAATTCCAGAAACTTATGAGCAGGAAGGTGAGTTTCACCTGCATAGTGGCCGAGCGGCCTGCCGCGCCTTGTTTGAGCTTGAGCAAAAACCCACGGCGATTTTCGTGGCAAACGATGAAATGGCCTTCGGCGCGATTAACGAGCTTCGTCAGTCGGGTTATGACGTCCCGGGTGACGTATCGGTAGTGGGCTTTGATGACTTGTTTCTGGGCGAGGCGTTTTTTCCGCCATTGACCACGGTCAGCCAGCCGCGCGACATGATCGGGCAGCAGGCCATGTCTTTGTTGCTGGACATTCTCGCAGGCAAGCCGGGGCCGCGAAAACCGATTGTTCTCGAAACACAACTGCGACTCAGGGGCAGCACGGCGCCGCTGATTCATCCGCTACAACGAACACAGGAGTAAATACCCATGCAGAAGCTACCTAAAGATCGTCTGCGCGTCGGCTTTGTCGGCAGCGGCTTTATCGCCGGTTTTCATCTTCATGCCATGACCGGCGTGCGGAATGTGGACGTCACCGGCGTGTTCAGCCGCAGTGCCGATAAGCGCGCACGTATCTGCAAGCTGGTCGAGGAACTGGAGCTGGGTCAGTGCCGCAGCCATGCGAGCCTTGAGTCCCTGGTGCAGGCGGATGATGTCGATGCGATCTGGATACTCTCGCCGAATTACACGCGGATAGATGTGATGCGGGTGATTCATGATGAAGTGGTGGCCGGCCGCAGCCAGGTGTTTGCGGTTGCCTGTGAAAAGCCTCTGGCCAGCACCATACGCGAGGCCCGCGAGATGCTGCGCCTGGCTGAGGACGCTAAACTCAATCACGGTTATCTGGAAAATCAGGTTTTCAGTACCGCGGTATCACGGGGCAAGGAGATCGTCTGGCGCCGCGCGGCCAGGGCAACCGGCCGGCCTTATCTTGCGCGGGCGGCCGAGGAGCATTCCGGTCCGCACGAAGCCTGGTTCTGGCAGGGCGATAAACAGGGCGGTGGCGTGTTGTCGGATATGATGTGCCACAGCGTCGAGGTAGCGCGTCATCTGCTTACCGAGCCGGGCGCCGAGCGGTCTTCGCTAAGCGTCAAATCCGTCAACGGCACGGTCGCCAATCTGAAATGGACGCGGCCGGCCTATATCGAGGAGCTGAAAAAGCGTTATGGTGAAAGCGTCGATTACGGTAAGCGTCCGGCGGAGGATTTCGCCAGAGCCACGGTTGTATTGGAAGACGGCGAGGGCAACGAGCTGATTGTCGAGGCAACCACGTCCTGGGCGTATGTCGGCGCCGGTTTGCGGATACAGTTGGAATTACTGGGGCCGGAGTACGCGATGGAATACAACTCCCTGAACACTGGGTTGAAGGTTTTTATGTCGCGAGCCGTGGTCGGCAAAGAGGGAGAGGATCTGGTCGAAAAGCAAAACGCCGAGCAGGGGCTAATGCCGGTGCTGGAGGACGAGGCCGGTGTCTACGGTTATACGGATGAAAACCGTCATATGGTCGAGCATTTCCGTAAGGGTGAAAAACCGCTGGAAACCTTCCACGACGGACTGGCCGTGGTGCAAATGCTGATTGGCTTGTACCGTTCGGCGGAAACCGGGCAGGCCGTGAAATTTCCAGCCGATGATCTTGAGGATTATGTACCGCAGGTGGCGCGTACCGGCGATTTGTTGTCAGCCGATACGTAATCCGGCTCGCTGGAATTCGTCGACCACGATTCCATAGCTGCCATCCCGCAGCGTCGTTTTGATCTGGTACGGTTTGCCGGCCGTATCTACTGTCATTTGGGAAAGATCTATGACCTGCTGGATGGCGGCATCTTTTATCTGATCAAGAATCAGAATCACTTTCGGCTTGAGTTTGTCTTTTGTTGAGGACAATACAATGCCGACCTCGCCGTTAGTCATCTCGACGATGCTGCCGGCCGGGAATATACCGATGCCGTCGATAAACTTCAGTACCAGTTCCTCGTCGAAACGCTTGCCGCGTAGCGCGTAAAGATAGTCGAGACCCTCGGACGGAGACAAGGTCTTGGTGCCGGGACGTTGTGACGTCATGCTGTCATAGGTGTCGGTTATGGCAACAATTTTTGCAAACAGCGGTATTTTTTCTGCGGTCAGGCCGTGCGGATAACCTTTGCCGTCGACGTGTTCGTGGTGCCAAAGCGCTACATCCGCAGCGCCGGAATACATGTTTTTCGATGATTGCAGTATTTTGTGGCCGAGTTGCGGATGTGTTTTGATCAATGCTTTTTCATCTTCTGTCAACTGACTCTTGCTGAACAGCTCCTGTGGGAGTTGCGCCTTGCCGATGTCATGCATGACCGCGCAGACGCCGAGGTTCTGCATTTCTTCTTTCGACAAGCCGAGGCTGCGGCCGGTAATGATGCTGAGAGCGGCAACATTCAGAGAGTGTTGGGCGGTATAGTTATCCGTCTCCTGCAGGCGAGTCAGCCAGAGTGAGGCATCCGGGTTGCGCATGATCGAGTCGACCGAACCGCTGACGCTTTGCTTGATCTGTCCGACGTCCACTTCACCGCCAAGACGAATGTCCTGGAAGATGTTTGTCATGACCTGCCGGGCCTGCGTATGAGCATCCAGCGCGTCTTCGTACTCGTCCTCGACTTCGATCAGAGAATTACTGGACGTGAAGGCGTTGGTAATCGTATCCGGCTTGTTGTTTGCCAGACGGAATTCCGTGTAATCCACCCATACATGCTTGCATTGTCGCTGGACGTCCAGTATGTCCTGCTGGGTTTTGACATCGATACCCTGGAACAGGAAACTGCTTTCTTCCCACGGAATGTCCAGCTCGCGGACGTACATGCCTATACGCAGTTGATCAACCGGAATTTTTTCAAAACGGTTTTTCTTGTCCTGCGCGTGCTTGATACGATTCCTGGATGCCGGTTTTCTTCCCGCGGCTTTAGGCTGATCTTTTTTTGTCCTGAAAAAGTCTAACAACATGTTCAAACATCACTTCGTAGTCTGGCAAAGCATCGTGAGCCCGGCATCGCATCTAAAAGTATCCGCTTGTTACATATGAGCCTGTCTATGGCTGGGATCCTTTCAGTCAGAAGGCCTGGCTTTGAATTCCTCATTCTCGGTGTTGTATCGGCTAAACCGGCGGATTTTTAAATGCTCTGTAGTAACGGATTTGTTAAATATTCACTTCTGCCGGACCACAAAGAGTCGGGACGTCGGTGCTTTGCTGCTTTGCGATAGATCGCGACGGCCTACTGCATGTAAGACACTGATAAAAGGGCAATATCGAGGCTCGTGTGGAGATATCGGAGGTCGTTGTACAAAATCGAGAAGACTTACCCATACTGGTTTTTAAACGCCGTTGACTCTGTATAGCCCATATATATGGGGGAGGCGTTGCTTATCCCTAATTTTATATTGCTACAAAAACATCATTCGGTTATATATTAATATTCTAATATTTAAGCCACTCATTTAGCCGGATCAGGGACGTTTTCTAACGCTGCCACTCTGGCGGGAGTTCAAAGATGGCCAAGAAAAATCAGGAATCTGGAACACAACAGGCCTCCGGTCCGACAAAAAACAAGACCGCGAAAAAGGAGCCTGTAAAAAGAACAGCCAGCAAGAAAACAGCGGCAAAAAAGAAAGTTGCAAAGAAAACAGCAGCAAAAAAAGTCGCAAGCCGTAAAAAGCCGGTTAAAAACAAGATATCGGCCAAGGAAATGACTGACATCAAGGACCTCAAACCCGAGAATAAAATCGTTGATGTCGATAATGAAACTCCGGTAGCGGCGACTCCGGCGGCCACTGAAGCCGAAGTGGCGGATCAGAACGCTGTCAGCGATACGCCGAAAACGGTGCCAGCCGTTGAAATTACCAGGAAGCCACAAACACCCGATCAATTGTTGGCGGCAACCCGTTCAAGAAAAAAACGTGCCTTTTGGCCGTCACTGGCAATGTTCTTGATTCTGTTACTTGCCGGCGCGGGTTTTGTTCGCTACTCAGTGATGGATAACGGGAGCGGGGAAGTGGCGCAGCTGGAGGACGTAAAGGCGGCCGATGCCAAGGCTGCGGATTCTGCCGGTTTTGTTGATTCGGCCAGCGCATTTTTTTCCAGCAGTTATCACAAGGTGAAGGACTATTTCGGCCTGAGTCAGGATGGTAAGGAAGCAGATGCTCAACCGGAAACCGGGCTTGCCAGCGAAGAATCGCAGGAGTCCGTTTTTGCCAGATTATGGAGCAATATCAAGGATCTGTTACCCCGCTCGACGGATGAAAACGTTCAGCCTGATGCCGCAGTTGCCACAACGCAAGGTGAGGACAAAGCCTTTTTTGCAAGCGTGGTGGATCGTTTCAAGTCATGGGTCGGTATGAATAAAAACGAATCGCCCGCTACTGAACCGTTTGAGCCGGTCGTCGCCGAAGGGCAGTCGGTCGGGAAAGCACCTGATGTTGTTTCGCAAGAGATCGAGGAAGGTTCGTCACAGGCTGGCGTTTCTGTTGAGTCCGGCTCTGAAACACCCTCCGCACCGGTGGTCGGGATGAATAATCCGTCTGCGACTGCGACAGTTGCAAACAACCCGGTCTATTGGCCACCGGTACAGGCTGATCCGGCGGCGCCCGAAAATACGGATACAGGCGTCGTTTATTACAATGCTTACAACCCATACAGTCAGCCTGCTTATTGGGGGAGGCCTTATGGGCAAGCGCCTTATCCGGCGTACTATATACCCTATGCCTATCCTCCCTACTATTCGCCGCAGCAGGGCGTGACTAACGTCCGGCAGTAGCAGGCGTGCTGTGAGACGGTATTTGAAAAAGGCCGATTGCAAGTGATCGGCCTTTTTTATTGTTCAGTTCAGGCGATAGTTATCAAAAAGCAGGTAACGGAGCGAGTGACATGCGTTTTTCGTCAATGGTACGGATATTAGGACTTATAGCCTTATGGGCTGCCGCGCCTTTAAAGGCTGATATAATGATTCTGGTCCATGGTTGGAACTCAGGACCCGAGACCTGGATAAGCAGCGGTGTGGTGCAGCAACTGCAGAATCAGGGGTGGCGGGACGCCGGGGTTGTAGAGCTGACACCGGTCGGTATTCTGCACCGAACCGATTCTGTTGATGCGGCTAATAAACTCTACCGAGCCAGCCTGCCTCCCGAGGCGCCGTTATCGGTGCAGGCCGGCCTGCTATTGACAGAGTTGCGTTTTATTGCAGGTCAGAATCCGGGGCAAAGCTTGATTCTGACTGGTCATTCGGCCGGTGGATTGGTGGCCAGGCTGGCCCTGCTGGCTCCCGGAGCGCCTAAAATTGATAGGCTGATAACCATCGCCACTCCCAACTTTGGTACAAGCCGCGCGTTACAAGGTCTTGAAATTGCACATGGCAAACCATTTTTCTGCCCGGGGCCGGGCATGGATTTTATCAAGGAAATGGTGGGCGGTGATCAATACCGATATCTGCAGGCATCGAGCGATGTGCTTGTCGATCTTGCACCTGTCAAACCGGGAACTTTACTGGATTGGTTAAACCGTCAGCCCCATCCATCCATTGATTATCACGCTGTTATAAAAGTATTACCCGGAATTGACGGCGATGAAATGGTACCGGCTTTTAGCCAGGATCTTGCCCGGGTTCCAGCCTTGTATGGCAGGGTTCAACGACACATATTGAACGGACCGCATTATCTGACGCCGGCCGATGGCAATCTGCTGAGCGGGATCGTAACTCGAAAACCGTAAGCGAACCTTCTGTAAACTAATAATTTTGTTCAATTATCTGTGCGGTCAGCTACGTTAAGAATTTCCGGCAAATGCCGTTGATAGGTTATCCAGACAGGAATAGTCGGGTTATACCGTATCGACAAGCTTACACCTTGAAATACAAGGTCCGGCGGTCGGAATCTGATGTTACGTTGTGTAACAGGATTTATAACAAGGAAGTTCGATGCATGTTTACTCCGTTTAAAAAGCTCAAAATCGGCCACCGGTTGGCGGCGCTGGTTGCTGTTTCGATAATTGGTTTGGTGCTTGTGGGTACTGCCGTTCTGGTCGAAACCCGTTCTGTCATGCTTGAGCAGAAGCGGCTCAAGGTCAAGAATGTCGTTGAAACAGCCTCTGGGGTTGTCGAGCATTACGCGACACTTGCCTCTGAAGGGGTGATGACTGAGCCTGAGGCCAGACAGGCTGCCACCGAGGCTGTCAAACGGATGCGGTATGACGGATCCGGTTATTTCTGGATCAACGACATGCAGGCCCGCATGGTCATGCACCCGGTTGACTCGCAGCTCGATGGTACGGATCTGAGCGGGTTGAAGGACGTCAACGGTAAGGCCATGTTTGTCGAGTCGGTCAACACTGTCGCCAAAAGCGGCGAGGGCTTTGTCGACTCCATGTGGACCAGGCCGGGAGCTGATGTCCCTGAGCCAAAGTTGTCTTATGTCAAAGGTTTCGAGCCCTGGCAGTGGGTCATAGGTTCAGACATTTATCTAAGCGACATGGACTCCGTTTTTTGGGCCGAATTCAAAGTCCTTGCTGTCATAAGCCTGCTTACGGTCGCCGTGCTTGTCTTTTTGTTTTGGGCTATCACCCGCAGCATTGTCGGATCATTACAAGCGGCGATTGGTGTCGCCAAGGCGATCGCTGACGGCAAGCTGGATAATGAGATCCGGGTTGATTCGCTGGATGAGTCCGGGCAGGTGATGCAGGCTTTGCAATTGATGCAAAACAATCTTTGCGAACGCATCGGGCAGGATGAAAAGACTGCGGCCGAGGTCAGCCGAATCAAACAGGCGCTGGACAATGTATCGGCCAATGTGATGGTTGCCGATGACGATCATAATATCATCTACTTGAACAAAACCGTCGAGAGTATGTTCCGCAATGCGCAGCAGGATATCCGAAAGGATCTGCCGAATTTCGACGTCGATCGGTTAAAGGGCCAGAATATCGACAGCTTTCATAAAAACCCCTCCCATCAGCGTAAGATGCTGTCACTTCTTACCGATGAACATCAGGCCGAAATTAATGTTGGCGGCCGGATCATGGGTTTTATTGCCAACCCTGTTACCAGTGAAAGCGGTGTACGCCTGGGTACCGTCGTCGAATGGAAGGACCGCACCGCGGAGCGGGCGGTGGAGGAGGAAGTGCAGACTATCGTCGAGCGTGCCCGGGCTGGTGACTTGACGCAGCGTATCTCCGTAGCTGACAAGCAGGGCTTTTTCATCACACTGAGTAACGGCATCAATGATCTGCTGGACGTTAATGAACAGATCATCAATGACATCCAGCGGGTGTTGGGTGCGATGGCCCGAGGTAATCTCAGTGAGACCATTCAGGCGGATTATCACGGTTCGTTCGAGCAACTTAAAAATGATGCCAATGCAACTGTGGCGAAACTGACCGAAGTCATCGGCAAGGTTAAAACCGGTGCTGACCAGATCAGAATCGATGCAGGTGAAATTGCCCAGGGCAACTCGAACCTATCGCAACGTACTGATGAACAGGCCTCCAGTCTGGAGCAGACAGCCTCCAGCATGGAAGAGATGACCAGTACGGTCAAACAAAACTCCGATAACGCTGCTGAGGCCAGTGAACTGGCAACCGGTGCCAGGAACATGGCGGAGCAGGGTGGATCGGTTGTGTCGTTGACTGTGGAAGCAATGTCCGAGATCAATGACTCGAGCAGAAAAATTGCCAGCATTATCGGTGTGATCGACGAAATTGCCTTCCAGACAAACCTGCTGGCGTTGAATGCCGCGGTTGAAGCGGCTCGCGCCGGAGATCAGGGGCGGGGCTTCGCGGTGGTTGCCAATGAGGTGCGAAACCTCGCCCAGCGTAGCGCCAACGCCGCCAAAGAGATAAAAGGCCTGATCGAAGACAGTGTCTGCAAGGTCGACAATGGTACCAAGCTGGTCGATGAGTCGGGCGAGATGCTGGAGCAGATAGTCACCTCGGTGAAAAAGGTCAGTGATATTGTGGCGGAAATTGCCGCGGCCAGTAATGAACAGTCGATCGGTATCGAACAGGTCAGTCGGGCAATTTCGCATATGGACGAGATGACGCAGCAAAATGCAGCTCTGGTTGAGCAGGCCGCCGCCGCCAGTGAATCGATGAGCAACCTGGCGCAGGGGATGAGTGGCCTGATGGCCTTCTTCCAGCTGGATGAATCCGAATCGCTCCGGGAAGCCTTTACGGAACGGCGTTCAAGTCGACGGCCCTGGGCGGAGAAACAACCGGATGCCGAATTGAAACCGCCGCTCCAGCCGGTAATCCAGGCGGGAGGCGGTAGTGATTGGGATACATTCTAGCGTTTCGACGGTACTTTACGCATAAAACAAAGCCCGCTTGTCGGGCTTTGTTTTATGACTTCCTGTCGCAAAAGGTGTCAATAGCTGCAATCCGTTACTGGAATACAGGCTCGTGCCCGATCGCCCTCAACAGGCGCGACGATCGGGCCAGCGATGGTTACGGCTTCGGCTTACTGACGAATACCCTCGACCGACAGAATTAATTCGAGCTCCGCTGATGCGGGGCCAAGATTGTAATCCATGCCGAAGTCTGCAGGCACGAGTTTGGCTGTGCCGGAAAATCCGCGCCGAAAGCCGCCCCAGGGATCATCACCACTGCCGATATGAACGACATCAATGCTGATAGGCTTGGTGACTCCGTGCAGTGTCAAATTGCCTTCCAGTACGCCTGTGTCACCTTCTCCGGGCTTGAATGCGGTGCTGACAAAAGTCGCTTCGGGGAATTTGTCTGTATCAAGAAAATCGCCACTTCGTAGATGCTTGTCCCGCTCGGCATGGTTGCTATCAATACTTGCAGTATTGATCGTTACCGAGGCGCTGGCCGATTCCGGCTTGGCTTCATCATAGCTGAAGGTACCGGAAAATTCGTTGAACCTGCCGTATAACCAGCTGTAGCCAAGATGTGAAATCTTGAAATTGACAGAAGCGTGGTTGCCGGTGGTGTCGATAACATAATCGTCCGCCAGCAAGGGCGCGGTGCTTGTAAGCAGGCTTGTAATAAGAAGCGTTTGCAGGATTTTTTTCATGAGATTAACCTCGTAACATGCGTTTAAGTGTGTTGTCTTTGTCGATGAAATGGTGTTTCAGAGCGCCGGCTGCATGCAGCACGACAAATCCGGCGAGCATATAGGCCAGCCATAAATGGACTAGGCCGGCAAGATCCGCCTGGTTCTCGATCGGCGTGAGAAGCGCAGGCACCTCGAACCAGCCGAAAAACTCGATGCCTTTCCCTTTGGCGGTGGAAATCAGATAACCGCTGACGCAGATCAAAGTGATCAGCCCGTACATGGCCAGGTGCGTGATCGAAGCCAGACGTATCTCCAGCGCCGAGTGGCTTGGCAGATGCACAGGTCTGGGGTTGGTGTATTTCCAGAGCAGACGCAGAATCAGCAGCGTCAGGACCAGAAGACCAATACTTTTATGCCACCACGGCAGTGAGTGGTAGAGCGGGTCGTAATAGCTCAGGCTGGTCATATACAGGCCAAGCGGCAACAGGCCGATGATGAGCAGGGCCATTAGCCAGTGCAGCGATCTGCTGAGCAGACCATAGCTGTTTTCAGTATTGCCGAATTTCGTCATAGGTGATGACCGGAGAATAAAAAAATATTCGAATCTATCGAACGTTAATTTATTATATTTTTGAGAAAATATAATTCAAATTGAAAATTATGGAGAATAAGTTCGATGAATTCGAATTCAAAAATCGATCTGGACGGCTTAAGAGTCGTCAATGCGATCGTTCAGGAAGGCAGCTTTGTCAGGGCAGCGGCTTTGCTGCATCGCGTACCATCAACGATTTCCTATACGATCAACAAGCTCGAAAGCGGACTGGGTATCAAGATATTCGAGCGGGACGGACATCGCGTCCGGTTGACCGAATCCGGCGCCGAGTTGCATCGTTACGGCAGTGAATTGCTGCGTATGGCCTACGAAACCGAATCGGCAATCGGCCGTTTGTCGACCGGCTGGGAGGCCGAGCTGCGAATCGCGGTGCATGATTTTTTCCCCGAAGACAAGGTGATGGCGCTGGTCAGGGAGTTTTACGAAGTGGCGCAAAACACCCGTTTAAAAATCTTTACCGAAGTGCTGACCGGCGCCTGGGACGCCTTGTTGTCCGGCCGTGTGGATTTTGTTATCGGTATCGGCACGGATATTCCGGAAGTTGGCGGCTTCAGCACAGCACCCGCCGGGGAGGTGGAATTTGTTTTTGTGGTGGCGCGGGATCATCCGCTCGCGGCGCACCCCGGACCGTTGCCGGAAGATCAGGTTCGTCAACACCGCGCTGTCGCCATTGCCGATACCTCGCGTGATTTGCCGAAACGATCCATAGCCCTGTTGCCGGGCCAGCCGGTGCTTACCGTATCGACGCCGGCCATGAAAATTCAGGCGCATTTGCAGGGGCTGGGTGTCGGACTGGTGCCAAGACACAGCGTGCGTAACTATCTGGCTGACGGCCGACTGGTCGAAAAAAACCTGGAGACAGGCAGATCCTGGCGCTATCCGCTGATTTATGCCTGGAAAAACAAACACAAAGGGCGGGCGCTGGACTGGCTAAAAGCCCGGCTCACCGATCCACAGCGGCCAGTCGGCTGGTTCGACGACTGAAGGCCCGTTCCATCAAAGCAGCGCCTCCAGGTATGGCCACATGCCGTCGAGTAGCAATGGCTGCGCGGCCGCCGACGGGTGAATGCCGTCGCTTTGAAAATGCGTCCGGTCCTTGCCGATCGGTTCGAGAAAAAATGGCATCAGCGCCGCGCCGGTGTCTTTCGCAACCCGGGTGAATGCAGCACTGAACCGTTCCGTATAGGCCGGACCGTAATTACTCGGTATCTGCATGCCCAGCAGCAGAACCTTGGCGCCGGCGGCCTGGCTGAGGCGTGTCATCTCCTCAAGGTTCTGGCGCAGGTTTTTCAGTGATTGCCCGCGTAGGCCGTCATTGCCGCCAAGTTCGATGATGACGATATCCGGGTCGTGAGTCACCAGAGCCTGCGGCAGACGTTGCAGACCGCCGCTGCTGGTGTCGCCGCTGATGCTGGCATTGACGACGCGATACGACGGGTCCCGGTCGCTCAGGCGTGCCTGTAGCAGGGTCACCCAGCCTTGTTCCTGAGATAATCCGTAGGCTGCGCTGATACTGTCGCCGAGTACCAGTACGGTAATGTTTTGCGCGACAGCCAAAGGTGCACATGTGGTTATAATGCCCAGCAAAAATATTCGTAGCATTGTCATTGCGGTCTGTTCCCAAAGAGCCTGTCCCTATTGTGAATCCTGAACAGCAAACATCAAGTCAGCAGCCTAACCCCGCTGTTGTTCTCGAAGCACGCGATCTGCAGAAAAAAGTCCGCGGCCCTGACGGGGAGATGAGTATTCTCGACGGCATCAGTCTGGCAGTAAAGCGCGGAGAGGCGCTGGCGATCGTCGGCCCTTCCGGCTCCGGAAAGTCAACTCTGCTCGGTTTACTGGCCGGACTTGACGAGGCGAGCGGTGGCGAAGTCATACTGCTCGGGCAGGATCTGCGCGAGCTGGATGAAGATGCCAGAGCCTGGTTGCGCGCCGGTCGCGTGGGTTTTGTTTTCCAGTCCTTTCAATTATTACAGGGCTTTACCGCGCTGGAAAATGTCATGCTCGCCATGGAGCTGGGCGGCGGCGATAACTCGACGGAATCGGCCGTGGCGATGCTGGACAAGCTCGGCCTCGGCCAGCGTCTGCAGCATTATCCGGAGCAACTGTCCGGCGGCGAACAACAGCGGGTCGCGCTTGCCAGAGCTTTTGTGGTCAAGCCGGCGCTCTTGTTCGCCGACGAACCGACCGGCAATCTGGACGCGGATAACGGGCATAAGATCATCGATCTGATGTTCGATCTGCGCGCTGAGCAGGGTGCTTCGCTGGTGCTGGTCACGCACGATCTGGCGCTGGCCGAGCGTTGCGACCGGACTCTGATCATTCGTGACGGCCGCGTGAGTCAGCAATAATGTTGCGGGCACTGGTTTACCGATCGCTTAAAAAGGATTTTCAATCCGGCAGCCTGCAAATCCTGATGCTGGCGCTGGTGGTGGCGATTGCCGCGGTGTCGGCGGTGGGGTTTTTCACCGACCGCGTCAGCCGTGCCATGCAACGTCAGGCCGGTGACCTGCTGGCGGCCGATCTGCTGTTGAAATCCTCGGCTGCGATTCCGCAATCGCTGATCGACTCGGCCCACGAGCATGGCCTGCGCACCGCGCTTAGCGTAACCTTTCCCAGTGTTGTATTAAACGCCGAGGACGATTCGCAACTGGTGGCTGTCAAGGCGGTCAGTGATGAATACCCCCTGCGCGGCACCTTGCTGACCGGTGGCCTGTCCGGCGATGCCGGCGGTGGGCAGATCGCAACAGCGCCGGCGGCCGGCAACGCGCAAGTGGAGTCATCGCTGGTCGGTCTGCTGGCACTTGAGCAAGACAACAAGCTGTTGCTCGGCCGTTCGGAGTTCGAGGTGAACGCGGTGATTCTCTCCGAACCCGATCGCGGTCGCGACCTGTTCCAGATGGCGCCGCGGGTTATGATCAATTACGCCGATCTGGAGCAGGCCGGTCTCCTGATCGAAGGCAGCCGTGCCCGCTATGCCTTGATGCTGGCAGGGGGCGAGGCGCAACTGAAAACATTCCGCCAATGGTTCGATGCGCAAGCCCTGCCGGGATTCGAGCTGCAGGATGCCGGTAACGCGCGGCCGGAAATCCAGCGCGTGCTGGCCCAGGTGGACAAGTACTTCGGTCTGGCCGCGATGGTGACGGTTTTGCTGTCGGGCGCGGCGATTGCGATGGCGGTGCGTCAATATGCCTATCAACAGGCCGGCGCCGGCGCGATTCTGCGAACGCTGGGCGCATCCCGAAAAACCGTGCTTCTGTGGATGCTCGCGCGCCTGCTGATCATCGCCGTGCTGGCCCTGCTTGGTGGGTTGCTGCTGGGCCTGATTGCGCAGACGGCGCTTGCCTCCTTGCTCGACAACTGGTTCCAGGTGGAGCTGCCGCAGGCCGGCTGGCGGCCGGTGCTGAGCGCCATGACGGTGACGGTATTGACGCTGGCGGGTTTTGCCAGCCTGCCTTTGCTGCGAGCCGGAACCGTACCGGTGCTCAGTGTCTTGCGGCAGGAGCTTGGCGGGCTCGGCGTTTCCGGCAGGATGACGGCTGCAATCGCCTTGCTTGCCTGTGTGCTGATGATGTATCTGCAATCCGGCGATTTGCTGCTGGTGCTGATTCTGCTGTTCGGCCTGTTGCTGGTCTTGCTGGTGTTTGCCCTGGCCGGCGCGTTTCTGTACCGCCTGATGCGGGTGCTGACGCCGCGTGGCTGGTCGATGGCCAGGTTCGTTCTGCGCCGGCGTATGGATGTCACCTTGTTGCAATTGTCGGTTTTCGGTCTGACGATCATGGCGATGCTGCTGATCGCGGTGGTGCGCGAGGATATATTGCAAGCCTGGCAAACGGAGATTCCTGATGACGCGCCGAATCACTTCATCGTCAATATTCAACCCGATCAGTTACCGGGCGTCGAGGCGTTGCTGCGCACGGATGCCGGCTTCAAGGGCGAGCTCTATCCGGTCAGCCGCGGTCGCTTGATAGCGATCAACGGCGAAAATGCCGAACAGAAATTCGCCGGAAATGAGCGTGCGCAACGTTCCCTGCGCCATGAATTCAATTTGTCGTTTTCCGACTCCGCGCCCGGTCATAACACCTTGCTGGAAGGTGAGTGGTGGGCGGCCGATGACGAAGGCTACTGGATTTCGGCGGAAAAAGGTTTTGCCGAGCGGCTCGAACTGACGGTCGGCGATGAGCTGACATTCCAGGTCGCCGGTATCGACCGGCGGGCGAAAATTCTCAATATCCGCGAAGTCGAATGGGAATCCTTCGAAGTGAATTTCTTTGCCATCACTTCGACCAGAACGCTGGAAAATCTGCCGACAACCTATATCACGAGTTTTCATTTGCCGGCCAATGATCGGGATCTGATAACCCGGCTGGTAAAAGAGAATCCGGGTATCACGATTATCGATGTCGGCAAGATGCTCGCGAGAGTTCGGGATATCATCGGCCGCGCCGCGCTGGCGGTGCAATCGGTGTTTCTGTTCACTCTGCTGGCGGGTATAATCGTGTTGCTTTCGGCCGTGCAAAGCAGTCAGGCTTCGCGCATGCGCGAACTGGCGGTGTTGCGTTCGATGGGCGCTTCGCATAAACAGGTCCGGCAATCGGTGATTCTGGAGTTTTCCCTGCTCGGCGCGCTGGCGGGGTTTCTCGCCGCCTTTTTCGCCAGCGCCATCGCCTGGCTTATCGGCGATCAGGTGTTGACGATCGACATCGGCATCAACCCGATGTTGTGGGTTTACGGTACGTTTGGCGGAGCGCTGGTTGTCGGTGTAGCCGGCTATCTTGCGAGCAGAAAGGTTCTGACGATTCCGCCCTTGTTGGCGTTACGCAGTTCGCTATCCTGATCCGGGTATTGAATCGGGGTCCAGAAGACGCAATATAGGCATGACCGCGTAGAGCCTTAAGCCGTGCTGCGCATCATTTGCAGCGAAGCACACGCCGCGGCCCGGGGGATAATCAGGCAAACCGGAACACGATGAAATCCACGGAAAACAACTGGCACGATCAATATTCCTCGCCTGACCAGGTCATGGCGATTCTCGGCGCGGGGTTCAAGGAGTCCGAAGTTGCGCTGATCGGCAAAGCGTTGGACTTTCTCTGGTCACTGCCGGACAAGGGATCGGATTATCTGCCCGATCCGGTGTCGGTGGCGGTGCGGTTGAAAAATCTCAATGTGGATGCCGAGTGTGTTATCGCGTCCATTCTCGGCTCGCATATCTGCGCCGATCATATGCCGGTAGAGGCTGTGCATGAGCAGTTCGGCGAGAATATCGGCCGGCTTGTCGGCAATGTACGCTGGCTCAATTCCCTGATCGTAGCGCGCCACGAGCAAACCTCGGACAGCACCTTCGCCAGTCAGCAGACCGAGCTGTTGCGCCGCATGGTGTTGTCGATGGTCGATGACGTGCGGGCGGTGCTGATTCGGCTGGTGTTTCGCGCCCAGCGCATGCCTTTGTTGAAAAAGCTCGATGAAAAAGAGCGTCTGCGCATGGCCAGGGAAACACTGGACCTGTACGCGCCGCTGGCCAATCGTCTCGGTGTCGGTCAGTTGAAATGGGAAATGGAAGACCTGGCGTTTCGTATTATCGAGCCAGCCTCCTACAAGCGTGTGGCCACCGCGCTGGAAGAGCGGCGCGAGGACCGCGAGGCCTATATCCGCAATTTCGTTGCGGTGCTGTCCGACAAGCTGCGGCAGGAGAAAATCACCACGGCGACCGTTAAGGGGCGGCCCAAGCACATCTACAGTATCTGGTCGAAAATGAAGCGCAAGCGCCTGGAATTTTCGGATCTGTTCGATGTGCGGGCGGTGCGGGTGCTGGTCGACAGCATCCAGGAATGCTACGCGGTGCTCGGTGTGGTGCACAGCTCCTGGAAACATATCCCGCGGGAATTCGATGACTATATCGCCAACCCCAAGGAGAACGGTTATCAGTCGCTGCACACCGCGGTTTACGGACCGGACGGCAAGGCCGTCGAAGTGCAGATCCGTACCCGGCAGATGGACGATGATGCCGAGCTGGGCGTGGCCGCGCACTGGCTTTACAAGGAAGGCGGGCCGCAGGATGAACGCCTGCAGCGCAATATCAACAGTCTGCGTCAGTTGCTGGAGAACCAGGACGAGGATTCGTTTCTTGAGTCGGTGGCCTCCGAGGTGTTCAACGACCGGGTGTTTGTCTTTACCCCGGCCGGTGATGTGGTGGATTTACCGGCCGGTGCGACGCCGCTGGATTTCGCCTATCAGGTGCATACCGAAATCGGCCACAGATGCCGGGGCGCCAAGATCAACGGGCGAATCGTGCCGCTCGGTCAGCCGCTGGAAAACGGCGATCAGGTGGAAATCCTTACCTCACGCGATGCCGCGCCGCGCCGCGACTGGCTGAACAAGGAGCTGGGTTTTCTGGCCTCCGGGCGTTCCCGGGCCAAGGTGCGCGCCTGGTTCAATCAGCAGGATCAGGAGCAGCACAAAACCGACGGCAAGCTGATCGTCGAACGCGAACTCAAGCGGATGCGGGCAGGTACCATCAGCCACGAAAATCTGATGCAGCAGTTGCATTTCGACAATATGGACAAATTCTACGTCGCTGTCGGACGCAATGATATCAGTCTGCCGCAACTGGCGGGCGCGGTCAGCTTTCTGGAAGATCAGCAGCGCGGAGAAACCCGGCAGCTCAGATCGAGACAGGTCCACGGGCCGGCAGAGGCGGGTGACAAGTCCGATATCAGAGTCAGCGGCGTTGGCCATTTGCTGACCCAGATCGCCTCGTGCTGCAAACCGGTGCCTTACGATTCGATCGTCGGGTTTATCACGCGCGGCAAGGGCGTCAGCGTGCATCGCAAGGACTGTAAAAATATCCTCAACCTGAACGCCGAGGATCAGCTGCGGCTGATCGATGTCGACTGGGGGGCCGAGTCCGATCAGGCCTATGCCGTGGATATCTGGATACTGGCTTACGATCGTCAGGGGTTACTGCGTGACGTGACGGCGATTCTGAGTAATGAAAAAATCAGCGTGACGTCGGTCCATACCCAGTCGGATGCCGAAGAGCAAACCGCGGAAATGAGATTGACGATCGAGGTGGAGAATCTGGAGCAACTGGCCCGGGTGATGGAAAAGCTGCGTCAGCTGAGAAATATTCTCGAAGTCGAGCGGATGGCCTGAGAGCCTGTCTAAAATCTCTGCTGTCGGCTGCAATCGTGCTGAGTTTGGCCAGCTTGAGCCGACTATGCGCCTCAAATCAGAACCCAATCTGGCGCAAATCAGCCCGATTTCGCTTCGACTCAGAGATCCCAGACAGGCTCTGAGCGCCACAGGCAACCGTTTTCAATAACCGGTTGCCTGTGGATCGATAGGTTTAGCTGAGGTTTTTACCGAGAAAGTCGGTGGTTCTCTGCCAGGCTGTCGCTGCATCCTCGGCGTCGTATCTCGCGCCGGTCGGGTTGGCGAAGGCATGATTGGCGTCGTACCAGTGTACCGTCAGCGTATCTGACTTACCGGCTTCCTGCATGGCTTGCTCGAAACCGCTGACCATTTCCTGATTGATGTTCTGGTCCTGGGTGCCGAAGTGGCCGAGCACCGGGCCGGCAAGGTTTTTCAACTCATCGGCCGGCAGGTTTACCCGGCCGTAGTAGATGACCGTGGCATCCACCGGCGTTGCAACCGACGCGCTGAGCGACCAGCCGCCGCCAAAACACCAGCCCATTGTCGCGACCTTGCCGGAGGCGTTTTCATGGTTGCGCAACCAGTCGACCCAGGCCGTCAGGGTAGCGGTGGCCTGTTCCGGATTGACCGCCTTCATCAGGGACATGGCCTGTTCGGCATCCGCTGCCGA
>JAGRHW010000080.1 GCA_020444765.1 Gammaproteobacteria bacterium
GAAAACCATGCCGGTAAATCGTGCCGAGGATTCCGTGCTGTTGATCGTGGATATCCAGGAGAAACTGTCGCCGCATATTTTCGAGACGGAAAAAGTCACCGAAAACTCGGCGCGGCTGATCAAAACCGCCAAACGCCTGGATATTCCGGTCGTGATAACCGAACAATACCCGCGAGGCCTCGGTCATACGGTCAGCGCCTTGCAGCCCTTGCTGGACGGCTGCACGGTGATGGAAAAGATTCATTTCGGCGCGCTCTATGAGCCGGCAATTGTCGACAGGCTGGCGGAGATCGGCCGCCGTAAGGTTTTGCTGACCGGCTCGGAAACCCATGTCTGCGTGATGCAAACCGCGCTGGCCCTGAAAGAACTCGGCTATACGCCGTCGATTGTCGAAGACGCCAGTTCCTCGCGCCGCGCCATCGAGCGGGCCACCGGGCTCAAACGCATGCAGCAGGAAGGAGTGTTATCGGTCACCACGGAAATGCTGATGTTCGAGTGGCTGCACCGCGCCGGTACCGACGAATTCCGTGACGTCCTGAAACTGATCAAGGATTGAAGCTATGAGCTGGATTCAAAAAGACTGTCAACTGCAAGCCCGAAGCCGCGGATTTCATCTGGTAACGGAAGAGATTCTTCAGCATCTTCCCGAGCTGGCGTCCCTGCGCGTCGGGCTGCTGAATATTCTTATCAAACACACCTCGGCATCCCTGACCATCAACGAGAATGCCGATCCCTCGGTGCGCGCGGATTTCGAGAGCTTTTTCAATCACGCGGTGCCCGAGAACCAGCCGTATTTTCGCCACACGCTGGAAGGCAGCGATGATATGCCCGGGCATATCAAGGCCAGCCTGCTGGGCGCGACTCTGTCCATCCCGGTGACGGATGGACGTTTGAATCTCGGCACCTGGCAGGGTATTTATCTGTGCGAACACAGAAATGCCGGCGGACCGCGCCATCTGGTTCTGACGCTGACGGGCGAATAAACGTTCGCAGGCTCGCGCTTGTATTGATGTCCGTGGCACGCCCGGTGAAACCGGCTATGCTGAGAGAGGGGCCAGAAGTGGTGCCGCTTAAGTGACTCGAACACTTGACCTACCACTTACGAAGCGGTTGCTCTACCAACTGAGCTAAAGCGGCGCCGGGAACCTGTCTGGCGGGGCTTATTATAGCCGGAACACCGGTTTATGACAGGCCCTTTATCGTTATAGGGCAATGCCGGATCAATTACCGCAAAAACGCTCCAAGTTGCGTTTTTCCATCTGAATATGCCGGTCGACCCGGCCGCTTTTTTCGGCTTCCTCCACCAGCGTCCGCCAATGCGCGCAGGGTGGGGGGAAGTCGGTTTCGAAAATAAAGCTGGCGATATTGTTGAGCATGTCTTCCGGCAGGGGCATGGGCGGCATCAGACCAAACTGCCTGAGCGGTTCGCGCATCAGCGCCTTGCTTTCCGATGGTTCGGTTGCCCATTCCCTGATAGCTGCGACAAAAGAATCCCTGTCCGGGTACATTCGCAAGTAGCGGTTTTTAACGCCGAACAGCGGTGGCCCAAGCGGTGGTTGCCGGTCTGCATCGTGACAAACCGTGCAGGTCGAGATGAGTTTTTCGCCTTCTTTGGCGGCCTCTGTCAGACCGCTGGCGATTGCCGGCGGGGTGCTCAACAGTAGACAGAGCAACAGGGCAGCAGGGAAAGCCGTCGCAGTAATTTTCATAGTCTGTATTCCTGACGCTTTAGCGTCTGGCGATAATAATCCACAAGCCGTAAACAGCGAAACCGGCAAAAGCGACGAAAGTCCAGGCCGGGATACTCAGGCCGAGAAAACTCCAGAGAATTTCCGAGCATTCGCCGGAGCCCGTGAAAATTTCCTTGAATACCTTGTCCAGCGGCATGACTTCGAGCATATAGTCCAGCCCCGGTCCGCATTCAGGCACCTCATCGGGTGGCAGGTTTTGCAGATACACATGCCAGCCCGAAACGCCGGCGCCGAACAGCGCAACGATGGTTGCCAGCGCGCCGTAAACCGGTCGCATTATGCCTTGCGGATTGTGCAGGGTTGCGATCAGATAAACCGCGCCGAGCGTGATAAATATCACCCGCTGCACCACGCACAAGGGGCAGGGACTCAGTCCCAGGGTGTGCTGAAAATACCACAGTGCGGTTGCCATCGCGAAAACGCAGCCGGCAAGACCCAGCGCAAAAACCGTTCGCGCTCGTTGCATTATTTTATTCCTCTAGTTTTGTTTAAAACGATCGATGGTAAAGCCGCATATTGACGGCTTTTCCCAGCGTGACAGAAGCGTATAAGAGTGTAGCATTTCATCTGCCCGCTGGAGTTTTCTGTCCTGATTGCAGGGTTTGCCCCTCGGGTACATCGTCTGTTGAGAGGAACATTGACTAATCACGTGTTATGCGCCAGATTGACAGGCCGATAACCTGTAATTTCCGGATTCCGACGAGTCAATAAAATGCGCAGCGGCCATGTATATCTGGCACTGGATAGCCGTCATAAAGGATTGATCAGGCTTGCCGGATCGGAAGTCGTACCCGACGAAATAACCGATTCCGGGCGTATTCTCTGGGTCGGGCGCTTCCAGGACCGGGACGCCGGTATGATGCACGCACATAACCGTCTGTGCCGACGCCTGGTCGACATCGATCAGCGGCTATACGACGCCCCGGTCGCGCAGGCGATTGCCGCGTTGGAAACGGATAATCTGCCGCATCAGCGGGTTTTTATCGATCCTTCGCTGGACGCACAAACCCGCCACGATCTGGATCGCTGGGCAGCGTATTACCGGCAGCGCGAGCGTCGGCTTGAAACACTGGTCGGCTGGATTCGTGTCACCGCAATCAGCTTGCTAGTCTTCAACTTCCTGTTCGGGATCGGCGGGTAACAACTCGATCAGCGTCACTTCCGGCGGGCAGTTGATCCGCACATCGACCACCGACACGCCCGAGCCCACCGAGGTATAGCCCTGCAGCGCCGAGAACTGCCACAAGCCCTTGGTGTAGCGGCGCGGACAGTTGGCGTTGACCATAAAGGGCACGCCGCCCGGCAGGCAGACCTGACCGCCGTGCGTGTGGCCGCAGAGCATCAGCTCGAATTTTGCAAAAGCCGCCTGTTTGTACATTTCCGGCGAGTGCGATAACAGGATCGACAGGGCGTCGTGCGGTATGGCGTCGCAGGCCAGCTCCATATTGTCGGAGCGGTAGTAATGCGGATCGTCGATCCCGGCCAGGTAGATCCGCTCGCCGTCGCGTTCCAGCGCGACCGATTCATTGATCAGCATCCGGATGTCCATTTTCTCGAAGTGCGGCACCATGCGGATCGAGTCATGATTGCCGAGAATCGCATAGACCTCGTTTTTCAGATGAGGCCGGACTTTGGCCATCGCCGCCATGGTCGGCAGATGACTGCCCCAGGTTTTGGCGCGATAGTCGCCGGTCAGCACGCAGATATCGTAATCAAGATCCTTGACCGCCTCAATCAGCGCCGCTGGCATATCAGGATTCATGTCGAGATGCAGGTCGCTGATCAGCAGCAGGGTATAGCCTTCAAACTTGTCGGGCAGACTCTTCAGACGGATAGCCTGCCTGTTGAGGCGGATATCCAGCGCGTTTCTGCGGCCGCGTTTGCGCATACCGAGCAGGCGCAGGGTGCCGCGAATCACTGAGTGGATCGAATACCAGTTTTCGATATGAAACAGGTTGATACCCTGGCCGATGACCCAGCCTTCGCGGTGTTCCTCGATGCCGAGGCGTTGTTTGAGATGATACGGGTTGATGCGTTCCTGCAGGTACAGCAGCTCCTCATCGAATGTCTGGTCTTCCATTCCGGGCTCCGGGTTGATTGCTGGTATAAGTTTGACACAGTTGAAAAAAATTTTGCTTTACAGGCTTGTGACGATCGCCAATCGTCGGCAACACGTGCGGGTGGCAGTTGTCTGTACGGTACGGTAAATTGATTTTAATCATTGAGGTAAGGCTTATGATCAGCAATGCTAAAAAGCCACTGCAAACCACGGGGTTATTACCATGCAAAAATTAATGGCTGAACTACGCCGTGATCACAGAAACATCGGACGCCTGTTAAAACTGCTCGAAGGCGAGCTGGACAAGATGTCCAACGACGGCGATCCGGATCTGCTGTTGATGCTCGATATCGTCGATTATGTCGAGAACTATCCGGATCTTGTCCATCATCCACGTGAAAATCTCGTTTTCGCCGCTTACAAGGCGAAAAGTCTCGAAGGCGCCGAGATCGTCGACGGTCTGCTGGAGGAGCACCGCCTGTTACCGAAAATGACCCGTTTGTTCCGCACTTTGCTCGAGGAAGTCAGCGACAGCGCGATCATTATTACCCGCGATGAGCTCCGGGCGAAAGCCCAGGAGTATATAGATCGTCAGCGTGAGCACCTCAACACCGAGGAAAGGTTGATGTTCCCGATGATCGAGAGCACGCTGGATGAGGAAGACTGGCATGACCTGGAAGCCACCTCGCCGGAATACAAGGACCCGCTGTTCGACGCCGAGGTCGATCGTTACCAGAATATTCTCAACTATCTGCGCGAGCGGGAGCAGCAGGAAGAGCCGGCCTGATCAGCCGTCATAGGGCTCACGTAATTCCAGCAGGGTTTTTTTGACAATCGTCAGCGAGGCCTCGTCGGACAGGCGATGGTCGGCATTTTTCAACAGCAGCATACGCGCATCTTTACCCGTCAGGCATTCCAGCGTCCTGGCCGAGGTCTGCCAGGGGATGTCGGCATCCCGCAGGCCGTGAATCAGTCGGACCGGGCAGTCGATTGCCAGCGGTTTATCCAGCAGCCGGTGACGCAGGCTGTCATCAAGCAGCGCGCGGCTGATCGGGTAGGGTGATTGGTCGTCATAATCCGACGGCAGTAATATCCGTCCCTGTTCCCGCAGGGTTTGGCGTTGCGCGTCATCGAGCCGTTCGCAGATCAGTTCGATAAGAAAGTCCGTGGCGGCCGCCAGCAATAACAGCCCGGTTATCCTGTCAGGCCGTCGCAGCGTTGCCAGCAGGGCGATCCAGGCGCCCATGCTGGAACCGATGATAATCTGCGGTCCGGTCAGGCCGTCGAGAACCTGCAGGGTATCGTCGAGCCAGTCGCTGAGCGTGCCTTCCTCGAACCGGCCCGGCGAGACGCCGTGTCCACGGTAATCGAAACGCGTAAAAGCCCAGCCGCGCGCCAGCGCAAACTGTTCGAGCGCCACGGCTTTGCTGCCGGCCATGCTGGACTTGAAGCCGCCGCAAAAAAGGATGCCGGGTGTTTGCCCCGCGGTTTTGTTGATGGCCAGGGCCGGTTTGTCTATCGAATCATGGCGGTCGCCGGTCATGCTGTTTGTCTCTGAACTGAAAACATCGATGCCATTCGTCTTGCCGATCGTCTTGATGCTATGATCGTCGATCTCATGAGTAATAATAGAAAACGCTGAGGATATTGCGTGACCGAACCTTCTCCCACGGTTAAACGCGTCGGCCTGTTTGTGACCTGCCTGGTCGATGCCATGCGACCGAACATCGGCTTTGCCGCGGTCAGTCTGCTGGAAGCCGCCGGTTGCCGTGTCGAGGTGCCGCCGCAGCAGACCTGCTGCGGTCAGCCCGCCTATAATTCGGGTGACGACAAGGACGCGATCAGGCTCGCCAAGCAAACCATTATCGCGCTGGAGGATTACGATTACGTCGTTGCGCCGAGCGGCTCCTGCGCGGCGATGCTGAAAGTGCATTATCCAGGGCTGTTGCGGCACGATGACGCCTGGCATGCGCGGGCGAAAAAGTTCGCCGAAAAATGTTTCGAGTTGACGAGTTTTCTGGTCGATCAGCTCGGCGTAAAAGATGCACAAGCCGATTACCACGGAACCGCCAGTTACCACGACAGTTGCTCCGGTCTGCGTGAACTCGGGGTCAAGCCGCAGCCCAGAAAACTGCTTGAAAATGTTTCCGGGCTTGTATTGAGTGAAATGGACGACGCGGAAGTCTGCTGCGGATTCGGCGGCACGTTTTGCGTCAAATATCCTGATATCTCGGAAAAAATGCTTGATGACAAACTGGCCAATATCACCGCCAGCGGTGCCGATACGGTACTTGGCGGCGATCTCGGCTGTCTGCTGAATATCGCCGGTCGCGCCAGCCGCCGGGGACACGATCTCAAGGTCTATCATGTTGCCGAAGTGCTGGCCGATATGACCGACATTCCCGCCATCGGCAAGCCGGGCAAGTGAGCTGAAGCATGCAATCGACCAGCCGACATTTTTCCGAAAACGCAAGTCGGGCGCTGCGCGACGAAAACCTGAAAAAAGCCATGGCGTTTGCCAAGGACGGCTTTATCGGCCGTCGCGCGGCAACGGTTGCCGGTATTCCGCAATGGCAGGATATGCGCGCTACCGCCAAGGCGGTCAAGAATCATGTGCTCGACCATCTGGACGACTACCTCCGGCAATATGAAAAATCGGTGATCATAAACGGCGGCAAGGTCCACTGGGCTGCCGACAGTCAGGAAGCCTGCCGGATCATCGCCGGGCTTTGCCTGGATTCCAAGGCCGAACTGGTGGCCAAGGGCAAGTCGATGATCGGCGAAGAGGTCAATCTCAATGCCGCGCTGGAACAGGCCGGCATGGAAGTTATCGAGACCGATCTTGGCGAATACATCATCCAGCTGGCCGGCGAGATGCCGAGCCACATCATTGCACCGGCCATCCACAAAACCCGTGAGCAGGTGTCGGAGTTGTTTTACCGGAATCACCGGCAATACGGTATCACCGAAAAACAGACCGAACGGCTGGCGCTGATCGGTGAGGCGCGCAGGGTATTGCGTAACAAATTTCTCAATGCCGACGTCGGTATTACCGGGGCGAATTTCCTGATCGCCGAGACCGGCCAGCACGTGCTGATCACTAATGAGGGCAACGGCGACCTGACCAGTAATCTGCCGAAAAAACATATCGTCATCACCAGTATCGAAAAGGTTTTGCCGACCCTGGACGATGCGGCCCTGTTTATCCGCCTGCTGGTGGCGAGTGCTACCGGCCAGCAGATTTCCAACTATGCTAGTCTTTACAGCGGGCCGAAACGCGACGGCGATCTGGACGGGCCGGAAGAATTTCACGTCGTGCTGCTGGATAACGGACGCAGTCGCATGCTCGGGAACGAGTTCCACGACATGTTGCGTTGTATCCGTTGCGGCGCCTGCCTGAATCATTGCCCGGTCTACGGCAATATCGGTGGTCACGCCTATGGCTGGGTTTATCCGGGACCGATGGGCTCGGTCTGGACGCCGATCCTCAACGGTTTGCAGGAAGCCGGTGATCTGCCGCGGGCCTGCACGCTTAACGGCCGTTGCGCGGAAGTCTGCCCGATGAGTATCCCGCTGCCGGATCTGTTGCGCGAACACCGGCGCAAACACTGGGATGAAAATTTGCCGAAACCGGCCGAACGCTACGGGCTTGCCGTCTGGGCCTGGCTGGCGGCGAGGCCGGCTGTCTACCGGCTGGTCACGGGACTGGGGGTCAGGTTGATGAGCGCAATCGGGCGCAAACGCGGTGCGCTCGCCACGCTGCCGCTGGCCGGCGGCTGGACCTCGAAACGCGATCTGCCGGCGCCGCAGGGCGAGACTTTCATGGCGGCCTGGCGCAAACAACGCAGGCCCTCGGCATGAGTTCCCGTGAAAACATACTGACGGCCATTTCACGCTCGATCGAAGAGGCGCGCAACAGCCCGTATCGCAACGGCGAAATCGACAAACCACCCTTGCCTTACAGCCGGCCGCTGCTTCAACAGGATTTAATCGATGAATTGCTGGCGCGGATGGCGGCCGTGCAGATGAGCGTCGAACGGCTCGACGAGTTTGACGAGGTGCCCGCCGCGGTTGGCCGCTATCTGGCCGGGCAAAACGCGGATATCCTGGATGTCGAGCTGGATATCTCGCCGCAATTGCGTGATCTGTCCTGGCCGGACAACAAACAGATCAGCATTGGCGCCGCACGCCCGCAAACCCGATTTGCCGTTACTGCCTGTCTGGCTGCGGTTGCCGAAACCGGCAGTATCCTGATGGCTTCGTCGGCGGATCATCCGGTCACGCTGACTTTTCTGCCGGATTACCATATCGTGGTGGTGCGCGAATCTCAGGTGGTCGCCTATCTGGAAGATGCCTGGGCGCTGGTACGAAATACAGGCGTTGTACCGCGAGCAGTCAACCTGAACACCGGCCCGTCGCGGACCGGCGATATCGAGCAGGCGATCGAGGTCGGTGCGCACGGACCGAGGGCCATGCATGTCTTGCTGGTCAGCTAGCCGTGCGTGAAATCAAGGCCATTTCCTTCGATCTCGACGATACCCTGTGGGAGTGCGATCCGGTTATTCAGCGGGCCGAACACTCTCTGCTGGAATTTCTCACCAGCCGCTGCGAGCTGATCAGACAACGCTACACGCTGGAGCGCTATCATGAGCACAAGCTTGCGTTTATGCGCGAAAACGTCCACTTGCAGGGCGATGTCAGCCGCATGCGCCAGGCCCTGCTGCGGCACTTGCTTGCCGACTGTGAAGCGCATCGGGATCTTGCCGACGAAGCCTATGCCCATTTTTATCGGGTACGCAGTCAGGTCGAGTTATACGACGACAGTCTGGCCGCGCTCGAGCGGCTGAGCCGCCGTTACCGGCTTGCGGCGCTGACTAACGGCAATGCCGATCTGCACCAGATCGGTATCGCCGGGTTGTTTTCACAGATTCATACTGCAAGTCTGGAGTGTCCCGCCAAGCCCGAAGCGCATATGTTCCGCATCACCTGCGAGGCGTTTGCCATCGAACCTCATCAGTTGCTGCATGTCGGCGATAACCCGGAAACCGATATCGAAGGCGCGAGAAACGCCGGCGCCGTCACCGTCTGGATCAATCGCAACGCGATGGACTGGCCCGAAACACTGCAGCCGGCGGACTACGAGGTCCGGGATCTCAACGAACTGATCGAGCTGTTGCCGGTTGAGGGCTAGGTAGTGAAAGCTTGCCGGATCGCAAGTAGTGCATGACTCCGATCGAAATTCCGGAGCTTAGATTTTAATTTGAAGCTCTCTAAAACCCGGCCTGTCAATGACGGACCGGGCTTGGCTTTCTGATTAATCTGCCTGCAAGAGATTTAGTTGCGGCTGATCGTCCGGATTGCGGATTTGGGCGTTTCTGATCCGATGATGTTGCCGATTACCACGATGTCTTCACCACTCTCATCATAAAAGACGAACTCCGGCTTGTCGTAGTAAGAAACTCCTTCAACCTCGTTGCCGGTAAATCCGAGTCTTTCGACATTGTTCATATAGTCTTTGGTGTAAAGACCCAGAAAGTAAAAACAACGACCTGACAAATAATATTCAGCGTTACAGCTATCGCCATACATGGCGCCATCCTCGATGAGTACAATTTCATTGGAGGAGGGTGATTCCGCCAATGACTGAATTCGAGCTACACCGTAATCATCTATCTGCGTGGTGGAAATACGTCCCGAATATGTCATATCCACCGAAATGTCATCAGAGGATCGAAAGGTATTACCGCAGGCGGTATAGATACGATCACCCTTGTTGCTGATCCACAGATCTCCACAAACCGGATAGTCGCCGTAATACGGGGAATCGGCGCTTACAGAAGGCGGCACAGAGGTAATGTCAACCTTCTCCAAACCGTACGAAGAAGATCCGTTATCAGTGAGATAAACTGATTTGAGGCCGGGGTGCAGCTTGATCCGGGATTGACCGGAAGAATTACTGACTGTCGTCGAATTATCCATGACATCAATCCGGTGCAAACCCTCCCAGCTATAGTTATCGGATACTGCATACACCGCATCTTCGGTGGCCGTAAGATCAAAGATGTCGGTCGTGGCAGTCAGCATTTTGCTGCTTGATTGCGACAGTGCATCTTCTTTGAGTTCAACCCAGGTTACATAGGCGTCATGTCCGACTGCAACCTTGTTGCTGTTTCCGGCATTTGCCACGCTGACAGAAGTGGGTGTCACGTTCAACGGAATCTTATGCTCCGTCTTATCAGCCAGATCGTACACATATAATGCATTGTCCGGTTCCGAAGAAGCGATTACGACCACATCGAGTTTATCGCTGTATTCCGCGTCAACGATGTTGTAGTCGTTTTCGATACGCGTATCGGCTTCGACTTCTTCGATACTATCCGGGAACATTGTAATTTCATAAATGACTTCGATCTCCAGAGGGCTGCCCTCCAAATGCCAGGTACAGTCGTAATCGAAGCAGGCGCTCAGGGTATATTTCTGGACGTGACGACCGAGCTCCTTGCCATCCACATATCCAAAATCAACGTTTACCACAGGACCTTCTGAGGTGTCACCCAGCCAGACATAGCTGGAACTGTAGTACTCTGATTCTTTCAACGATAGATGAACGGAATCCCATGAGACATCCGTGAACTCTATTTTCCCGATAGCCGAGGGTCTTGAAAAGGATTCAAGGTAGTTGCCCGAGGCTAGAAATGTCGTGTTGGGCATGGATACGGAGCCTGCAAGACCATGTGAGATGATCTTCGTGGCTATTTTCAGTGGTGAGCCGTCAATATGTTTTTCACAGGCTTCATCCAGGCAGGCTGACAAAATGATTTCGTTTGTGAACGTTTCTTTTCCGAGTTGTGCAGCCGACATGACATTGACTGCCACGCGACCCTCGGTGTCTGATAACTTCTGGAAATCCAAATATGAAATAGCTTTGGCAGAATTGCTGAGTTTTACGCTGGTATGCACACCGGTGTCAGGTAGATTACTGAATGTCACCGGAATATTAACCGTCTTTTCATCGCTGTCTTCGACGGTGATCTCGATCGAATCACTCAATGTGGTTACCGAAGGTATTTCACCAACAGCGCTGCCAAGTTCTGTTTCTGTTTCTGTTTCCGTTTCCGTGCTTGAACCAGCAGGTGGCGTGTTGCCTGTATTGTCCGGGCTTTGTCCGGAAGAGCCCCCACAGCCGTTCAAAATAAGAAAGCTTGCCAGATAAAGAGTTTTCCACTGAAGGTCCATTTGTCTGCTCTTTAGGTTGGGTCAGAATAATAACTGTCCGTTGAAAATGATCATATCTCTGTGGCTTTTGATCATTTTTTTTGTATTTTCGTTTAAAGAATGCAGCAAATTTAAGGCCATTGTTCGAATATATGATGTATTTGCTTTTCAAGTGTGGAATAATTTTGAACGCCCTGGGCTTAGGTTAGACAGGACAGGATGCAGTGAATCCTCGCCGTGGATTATAATCCGGAGCATTCCGTCGCTTATCAATACAAGTCAAAATCCAACAAAAGGAACGTTTATGAAAAACAACTGGTCGATCTACCTGTCCGGTGAAATCCATACGGATTGGCGCGAGCAAATCGAAAAAGGTTGTGCCGAATTGAACCTGCCGGTGACGTTTTCGTCGCCGGTTACCGATCACGAAGCGAGCGATGCCGCTGGTGATATGCTCGAGCTTGCCGACAGCGGTTTCTGGCGCGATCATGCGTCCTCGAAAGTCAACGGTATCCGCACCAAGACGCTGATTGAAGCCTGCGATATCGCGGTGGTGCGCTTCGGCGATCAATACAAGCAGTGGAACGCAGCCTTCGATGCCGGTTATTGTGCGGCGCTCGGCAAACCCTATATCACGTTGCACGCGGCGGATATCGTGCATCCGCTCAAGGAGGTCGATGCCTCTGCCATGGCCTGGACAACCACAGTGCAACAGGTGGTGGAGATACTGCGTTACGTAACCGGCGCGAAATAGATTTTCCGCATTGGCCGATAACAAGCTCAGAGGTACGCTGCTGGTCCTGCTGTGCGTGGCATTGTGGGGACTGATTCCGGTGGTGGCGAAAACCGGCCAGAAGACGCTG
>JAGRHW010000081.1:0-10092 GCA_020444765.1 Gammaproteobacteria bacterium
GGATATCCAGCAGACTTTTCATGTTTTCCAGGGATGGCTGATATCCCCAGACGGCATCCAGCCCTTCGGTGATGTCGAACGGCACGCCGACGCTGCCCATTAATACAAGCCGTTCAACTCTCGACGGATGTTTGATGGCCATTGCCAGCGCCAGTGCGCCGCCGAAGGAATTGCCCACCACAGCGGCTTTTTCGATCTCCAGAGCATCCAGTAAACCCACCGCCTGAGTCACCCAGTTTTCCATGTTGTACTGGTAATTTTCAGGCCGTTCACTGAAGCCGAAGCCGGCCATATCGGGCGCGATAACGCGGTAGTTGTCGGCCAGCGCCGGCAAGGTCAGGCGCCAATTGGCCCAGGCGCTGACACCCGGTCCGGAACCGTGAATCAACAAGACCGGCTCGCCCTGACCCTGCTCATGGTAATTAGTCATAAGACCCGCGGCTTTTATGCTTTTACCAATTTCCGGGTTTTCGTTTGTCATCGTTCTCTCACACCCTGCCACTTGAACAGAACAGGCTTAATAGCCCTTTTTAAATCATGATAAATCGATTATCAATATTTTTATCGATATTTTTAATCATTGTCGTTTTTTATCGCATCGCAGCATTCAAATAATGAGAAAAAGCCCTGCAATCCTTTAAACTGAAATCGGTTTCATGCATTTTCCCAACTCCGCAGCAGCAATGATCATCCAAGCGTTTTGAACAAAGGACTACGGCTTGCATTATCCCGGTTTGCCCGCGTATAGAACTGCTCCAGATAAATATCCCGTTCAAACAAGCGCCCCTGCATCAAGGTGGTAATACAGGCGTCGATCATCGGCGGCGGCCCGCACAAATAGGCTTTGTGGCCGGCGAACATACCGTTGAAATGCGTCTTGGCCGCCTCATGAACAAAACCGCGTGAACCCTCCCAGCCGGAATCCTCGGGCTCTTCCGACAACACCGGCAGGTAATGGAAGTTGGCGTGCTCGCGCTCCAGCTCACGGAACAGCTCGGCGTAATACAACTCGTTCTGATTGCGCGCGCCGTAAATCAGCGTGACTTCGCGCGTTTCCCCACGTTCGAATAAATCCAGCACCATTGATTTCGGGCTCGACAAGCCGGAACCCCCGGCGAGGAAAATCATCGGCTCCGGCGCGGATTCGCGGACAAAGAAGCGCCCGTACGGTCCGCTGAACTTCAGCTCGTCGCCCACCTGCAACTCATTGTGCAGATAAGTGGTTGCCGGGCCGCCCTCGACCAGCGCCACATTCAGCTCGATCAGATTCTTTTCGGACGGCGGGTTGGCAATCGAAAACGCGCGCGGCTCGTCTTCCATCCCCGGCAACAGCAGGTTGATATAGTGGCCAGCCTGAAAACCCAGCCCGTCGTGCTCGATGGCAAGAAAAATACTTTTGATGCGCGGCGTAAGGGTTTCGATACGACTGACCACCGCGGTGTAATCGCGCACCGCGAAACGCTTCGCGTCAGGATCTTCCTCCACATCGGCCTCGATAACCACATCCGACAAGGCCGTGGCGCAGCAGGCCAGGCATTTACCCTCGTCGCGCTCCACCGGCAGCAAGGCAAAATCCGAGGCTTCGCCGTGGTCGATATCGCCTTCCAGCACCTCGACCTTGCAGGTCCCGCACAGGCCGTGGCCACAGGCATGCGGCAAATAGATGCCGGCGCGCAGCGCCGCATCCAGCAACGTCTGCCCTTCTTCCACATCGACCCGCTCCTCCAGCGGCTCTATGGTGATTTCAAAACTCATATCTGACTCCCCGAAAGCGGACGGGCCGATGCCCGCCCGCGATGACGCGTGATTCCCGGCATTAATTGCCGGTGTGTTTATAGCCGTCGAGACCCGGCGTGCGAAAACGCAGTAATGATTTATGCACGACGCCGTTTTCGTCCAGACTCTTTTCCGGGTCCGGCGTGAAGGGTTCGTCATTCAACAGCCACTCGGCTTTGCTCCAGTCGATCTGCGGAAAATCCGGATGCGGGCCGAGCACGCTCGGCAACACCTCGCTCAGCAAGGCGCCGAAAGGCATCTGCGGCGGCAAGGGATACGCATTGGCCGAGCAAATCGAGGTGTGGTGATCCCAGCCGACATAGACCAAACGGTTGCCGTGAAATTTATCTTCAGTGTCCATCATGCGGACGGGGTAATCCCCCAGACTTTTAACCGTCATGCTCTCTCCTCCTTAGGCTGTCGCGGCGGTTGGCGCGGTTTCGCTGGCTTCGCCATGCATGGCTTTCCAGCGTGTTTCGTCGGCTGAACCGGAATAATCCCCGGTGTCTTCCGGCTTCATGTGATACCAGGCCAGCACGTCAGGGATTTCCGCACCACCGCAATTGCCCTGGAAGATCTGGTGCACCGGCAACCAGGCCTGAGCGTATTTTTCCGGCTCGTGGTCGAAGATATCCTTGCAGCCGTCCGAGCACATATGGAAACGCTCGCCCTGGAATACCGAACTGCGATAGGCGATCTGCATGGGGTCACCCTTGCTGACTTCGGTAAAGCCCATCGGGATCTGGCAAACCTGGCACAGCTGCGGCAGACCCATATTAAAGAAGCGCTTGCCTTCAGCCGCCATATCACGCCACATCTCAATACGCGGGCGATAATATTTATCGAAGGTATTGGGGTATTTCTCGCTCAGCCAGTCCATTTTCTTCTCGGTCGGCAGGCCCACATTGAATGCCGCGGCATGGATATAGTTGTAGAAAATACCCCATACCTGATGACTCAGATGCTCTGCTTCGGCGGTCGCCACCTCATGGTATTTCGGCATACGCAGACCGTAACGCCCCAGATCATTGAACAAGGCACCGGCGTTTTCAGTGAAATAAATATCCCACGCTTCCTTCCAGGACATCGGGCTTTCCGGCAGCATGTAATCCTGCATCATGGAAACCAGGCCTAGCACCCGGTAGGCACGCCAGAAGTGTTTGTCAATCCAGCCTTGCACTATCGGCAAGTTGTCTTCGTGTTGCTCAAGAAGGAATTTGATGATTTCCAGCCCCAGCGTCATGTGCCTCGATTCATCCGATTGCGCGGAGAAACCGAAGGTCACGGTTGCCATATCGCCGTTATAGGCCGCGCCGGACATAAACGGCACGAACAGCAGATTGGTCAGCACATATTCAAAGGCGAAAGAGACCGAGGTAATGAACTCGAACGGCCCGGCGGATTTTGCATCGTCGAAATACGACTTCGGCACCGACAGATACCAGACCCGATCATGCATATGGAAAGGATCATGCAGACCGTTGAAGTGCTTGTTGTAATGGCTGATGGTGTGGATTTGTGTCTGCGCGTGACGCAGCTCATCAATGGATTGCATCTGGCAGGCGATTTGCGCGCCCTCGCCACTGAACTGACGGGCCAGTCTTGCAAAACCGCGATGCGCCTGATATTCCAGCGGGCTGACGCCCTGAATAAACAGCTTCAGCGCATTGATGTAACTGGCATCAGTAATGCCCAGGTGCGCGTTGTTCTGCGCAAAGGAATCCATTACCGCGTACAGTTTTTTGTCTTTTTCCGCCTGATATTTCCAGTAGGCATCCACGGTCAGACGGAACGGGTCTTCCCACTTGCTCCAATCGGTGATCTTGATGCCCTCATAGGTTTCGTTGGAGAACACATCCGATTTTTTCTGGTAGGTCGGTTCCCAGCCAAGCCCGCGCGTCAGCAGCTCATAGCGTTTGCGCATATTCAGTCGTTTTTTGCTCATGTATTCAAACCTCGTAATCAGTGACGTGAAAGACGGAAGACGTCGTCGTCCTCGTCAATGTTGCCGGACAGGGAAACCAGATTGATGTGCAGTTCCTGCAGATCCACTTCGCGTCCGGCCTGGGCCTCAACATCCTCGCGGCGGATAAGAATCTCGCCGGTGGCGTCAAAGCGCACCATACCTGGTTGATAATCCACGCTGATATCGCTGTTTGCCTGCTCGATGGCATCGATAAACGGGCGCGCGTCATTGGTGTTCTGAAGTATCAGAAAAACTTTTCCATCACTCATGATCTACTCCACACTCAGGCCGTTTTTGTTGAGCCGTGCTTGCAGTGTCTTGGCAACATCCGCCAGACGCGCCTCGCCTTCGTCATCCAGCGCAAGTTTGGCGACCGGCAACAGGGCTTCCTGCAGGCGCTGCATCCACTTGACCACCCAGGCTTGCAGTAACTCCTGGTTGGCGGTGGATTCCGCGGCCGTCACCTTGACCAGCTGATTGGTCCAGCGTTCGGTTTCGCTATACCAGTCGCTCATCAGCTGAGTCATCAGCAGAAACGGTGTGCCGCCCTGGCGATTCAGCGCAGGAATAAACTCGCGGTAGATCAGTGGATACAACAAGCCGTCCATCACGATGTTTTGCGCCACCATGATTTCAAACCAGTCCTCCAGTACGAAGATATCCTCCATCGCATGACGCAGCGGTTGCCAGGTCGGGTCGTTGAGCCAGGCTTCGCGCGCTGCCACCAGGCTCGTCTCTTCATTGCCGTCGAGCATCAGCGCAATGCGCGAGAGGTACTGCGCCATGCCGATACGATCGAGCCCGTTAAACGAAGCCAGCGAGGTAATCGTCGCGCCGTAACCACGGTCACAGATATCCTGATTACTGATATTCGCGCCATATTCAACGTGACGCAGCGGGATAAGCACCTGACGCGCCTTGTCGCGCAGCGCTTCCGGCACGGCGCCCAGCAGATCATTGTCTTCGATCAGCTCGAAGTTCTTCTCCATGCTTTCCTGCTGACGCGCGCGTGCCGACACATAGCTGGTGTAGTAATACTGGCGCGGGTCCATAAAGCTGTACCAGTCCTGCATTACGATGGCGGTGCGTGAAGCATCGAACAGTTCCTTGTCCGGCTCCCAGGTCGGTGCGTAGTGGAAGTTTTCCGTCGGTTGCACGTCATAAACGGCTTCCTGGTAGCGCGTGGCCGGTTTGTCCGGACCGATGCGCCGCTCGATATGCGCGTAATTGACTCGCGCCGGTTTGATTTGCCGTGAGGCAATCTGTATGGACATGGTTCCCCCTGATAGTCTCCGTTAATGGATGATATTGTCGATTGGCATGTGCTCAGGCCCGCGGGCCTTCACGCCACTTGAGCTTGTCGAGATCGACCCGCGCGGCCTCTTCATGGGTCAGCTCGCGGGTTTTGTTCTTTTGGCAAAAAAGACGGAATTGCGGATAAGGCAGGACGAGTTCCACGTACAGCGTGGGGTCGTCGATCGAGAACTCGAACTCGACGAGCCGGTCGGGTCTTACATGGGTAACACGGACGTAGCGGGTCGCCTGTGTGTAATCGCGGTTCTGGTCGCTCATTCTCTCCTCCCCTTCAGTCTATTCGCCCCCGTTCTGCGGGAGTCTCTGCGAAGAGTTAGAGCAAGCGTCGTGCACAAATTATAAAAGTGAATTTTTCCCTTTATTTACCAGTACTTGCGATATCATTCAAATATTCTTCAGACTTTTCTGTTTGATGACTTCATCAGCCTGAAACAGAAAATTTGATCAAATCATAAAATTTACTGCACTGTAGCAGAGCACACGAAAGCGGTTATTATCGACAGTCTGCTTACAGACCAGACGCCCCGTCTGTTAAGCTCACCCGAAAACGAAACGAATAAAATCCCGATCATGCACTACTACATCGGTCTGCCGGAATGGCGACACCCAAACTGGTATGCCGAAGGCAATCAACCGGACCAGCCACTGAAAATCTACTCGCGGCACTTCAACTCAGTGGAAGGCAACACCAGTTTTTACGCCTTGCCGGGTGAGTCCACCGTGGCGAACTGGCAGCAAAACACACCCGAGAATTTTCGCTTTTGTTTTAAATTTCCGAAAACGATCTCCCACGACGCGCAGTTGCGGCACTGCTTCGCCGACGTTCATGCCTTTCTTGACAGGCTGTCGCCACTGACTGAAAAGCTCGGGCTGCTCTGGTTGCAGATGGGACCGGGTTTCGGTCCGCAAAACCTGTCGGAACTGGACGCCTTTCTGCAACGATTGCCGAACGATTTCCGCTACGGTATCGAAGTCAGGCACGAAGGATTCTTCAAAAAGGATGATGCGGAAATCCGTTTCAACCAACTGCTGATGGATAAAGCGGTCAACCGCGTGATGTTTGATACCCGAAGCATCTTCGCCCATCCCGGATCGGACCCGGCCAGCCTGGAAGCACAGAGGAAAAAACCCGGACATCCGCTGCATGTACTGGCCACCGGCGAACAACCCATGCTGCGCTTTATCAGCCCGATGGATATCAGCCTGGTCGACAAGGAGCTGCGCCAGTGGGCCGGAAAAACTCACCAATGGCTGACGGAAGGAAAAACGCCGTATCTGTTTTTCCATACACCGGACAAACGCCATGCGCCGCAACTGGCGCTACGCTTTTCGCAACTCCTCGCCGGGATCGACCCGCAAATACAGGCCGTAACACTCTGGCCGGCACAACCGCAGCAGGAGGGCTTGTGGTAATACAGCAAGCCCGAACTTGACCGCCTTACCAGGATCTGTAAGGCAGAAATTTGCCGTTCATGGTAATCAGTACGCGATCACCAGCCGGGTTTTCCTCCTTGTCGATGTGCATGGAGAAATCAATCGCACTCATGATGCCATCGCCGAATTTTTCGTGAATAATGGCCTTCATGGTCGGACCATACACGCCAATAGCTTCATAAAAACGGTAGATAACCGGGTCCGTCGGGATGACTTTATCCCACTCCTTGGTAGGACATGCCATCAGTGTAGCCTTGGCTTCCGCGGGAAGACCAAGATAAGCCACCAGCTTTTCGGCCGGCTCTTCCTTCAGGCTGTTCATCCCCAGACAGACCGAGGTTATAAACACGGGCGCAAGTCCGACCCCGTCGGCAATCGCCTCCCAGCTAACGCCCATTTCAGCTTTTTTTACCATGATTATTTCAGTCAATTCGATTTTGCTTAGCATTATGGTTTCCCCATCAACACGGCCCTTGGGCACATTAGAAGTAGTCTTGCCGAGGACGGGTTAATCATTAAGCTTGCCAACTGATATATTCATCAGAATATCAAAGAGTTAATAAGATTTACCGTGAATATCGACATGCTCTTCGGCGCGCATTGTCGTCATTGTCATGCTTTGGAGCCGGCACATCTGCACACCTGATTTGTCCAGTTTTCCGCTTTGTTCAACCAGTCATTTACATTGTTGGACATTTCCGGACAAAGCATGAAAAAGCAAGCTGGATAAATCCACTAAAACCATCATAACATATTGATTTAAATAATATTTACCACCTTGGCACGGATCACGCTCTCAGGCTTTGTGAAAGAACTGCATTCATCCAACACTCAAAGGAAACCACCATGCCTGAATTAACCGTTCCAGTAGCTCCTTCCTGTATCCGTCAAACCCTGCGAGAAATCGACAAAGCCGGACTCAACGCGCTGGGTGAGAAAGGTAAATCCAACCCCGGCGCCGTCGTCACACTCAAGGCCAAGACCGTTTGTGAAGGACAGTTCCGCAATCTGACTTACATACGCGAACTCGATCCCGTGGTTGTCGACGAGCCACCACACCTGCTCGGCGAAGACACAGCGCCGAATCCTTCGGAAGCCCTGCTGGCCTCGCTCGGTGCCTGTCTGGCGGTCGGCGTGCACGCGAATGCCACAGCACGCGGGATAAAACTGACCAAACTGGAACTGGCTCTGGAAGGAGACATCAATGTTACCGCAGTCTGGGGAACCGGAGATCTGGATGAAAACAAACCGCTGGGATTCACCGCGCTTCGCGTCAAATTCGACGTTGAAACCGAAGCGCCTATCACGACAGAGGAACTCGACGACCTGATTCAGCACGCCAAGAAGTGGTCTCCGGTGGCAAACACCATGATGCGTCCTGTTTCCCTGGAATGCTCGCTGAGCTGAATTCAGTCGATGTAAATACAACCCTGGAGTGATGAACATGACAAGTATCAGCGGAACTACCGCGGCCGAAGTCGCGGTAACGACTAATCACGACCTGTTGTTCGACAACCTGAAGGATATAGTGCGCGATAAACTCGCGCCCTTGACAACAAAAATCGATCAGGAAGGTTACTACCCGGTCGAGGTGCTGCGTGCTCTCGGCGAAGCGGGCGCCTATCGCCAGCACCTGGCCTCGCAAAACGGGCATGGCGGTTATGACCTGGTCACCGCGCTGAAGGCGATGGATGTCGTCTCCCGCGAATGCATGTCGACCGGCTTTATGATGTGGGCGCAGGACGTGCTGGGCTGGTATGTCGAGATGTCCGATAACGCGTATCTCAAGGAAACGCTGCTGCCGCGTATCGCCAGCGGCGAGGAGCTCGGCGGAACCGCGCTTTCCAATCCCATGAAATATCTGGCCGGTATCGAAGAGCTGTTGCTTTCGGCGGAAGAGACCGAAGACGGTTTTATCGTGAGCGGCACGCTGCCCTGGGTTTCCAATCTTGGAGAAGGTCACTGGTTTGGTTCGATCTTCAAAATCACCAATGGCGATAATCCGCGTGATGCGATGGCTCTGATCAACACCTCCTGGGAAGGCCTGGAAATGAAACGGCTGGTGAAGTTTACCGGCATGGAAGGCACCGGCACCTACAGCCTGCATTTGAAGAACGTATTCGTCCCGAAAACCCACATCCTCGGCGACCCGCTGGTGCCTTATCTGAAAAAGATGAAGGCCGGCTTCGTGCTGCTGCAAACCGGCATGGCGACCGGTTTGATCGAAGGCTGTATCGGGCTGTGCGAAGACGTCGAGCCCAAGCTCGGTCACGTCAACTGCTTTCTCGATGATCGACCGGACGAATTGCGCGAAGAGCTCGACGATGCGCGCGAGGCCATTAACGGGCTGTGTGAGGACGTTTTCAATCCGGACCCGGAATTCATGATCAGTGTGCTGGAGACCCGCCTGCTCGGTTCCGAGCTTTGCCTGCGGGCGTCAAGCTCGGCCCTGCAACACACCGGCGCCAACGGCTACCTGATCGATGCGCCGGCGCAACGAAAAGTCCGGGAAGCCTGGTTCGTCGCCATCGTTACACCGGCCATCAAGCATTTGCGCAAGGAGCTGGATGCCATGGCCGCGGCCTGAGCCAGCTGTCGAGGCGCGGCCATGCGCCTCGACGTCCAAGGCAGCGGGCCATCCGCAACGATTCGATAGTCAAGCCCGTTTTTCCGCAAGGCTTCGGCCTTTTACACACTGAAGCGTTTTTCCGATCATGACTGAAGCCGAGCAACAAACAGTACGCTGGATCTGCAAAACATGCGGCTGGATCTACGACGAAGCCAAGGGTGACCCCGATAGCGGCATAGCACCCGGCACCCGTTTCGAGGATATCCCGGACGACTGGTACTGTCCGCTCTGCGGCGTCGGCAAAGACGACTTTATTACGCTCGAAGCCTATGCCGCGCAAAAAGCAGCGGCGCCCTCACCCACGCAACCCCGCCGGGCCAAAGGCAAGGTAGGCGGCGAAGACGCAGTGGTCATCGTCGGCAGTGGTATTGCCGGCTGGACCGTCGCGGAAAAACTCCGTGAGCTCGACCCTGAACGAACGATCGCCATGATCACGGCCGATGACGGCAGCGTCTATCCCAAACCAACCTTGTCGATGGCGATCGCTCAGGGAAGAACGCCGAAGGACCTGGTTGAGATGTCCGGTCCGGAGATGGCGGAAAGGCTGAATGTCACCCTGCAAGCCAACACGCGCGTCCTCGGCATCAAGCCCAAACAGAAACGTATTACCACCGCCAAGGGTAATGTCAAATACGCTGAGCTGGTTATTGCCATGGGCGCCGGTCAGACCCGTTTACCGCTGGCAGGAAACGCCGCCGACGATGTACTCAGAGTCAACGACCTGCACAGCTACCGCAAGATGCGTGAAAAACTCAAGCACGGCCCTCGTCATGTCACCCTGATCGGGGCCGGTTTGATTGGCGTTGAATTCGCCGAAGACCTGCATGCCGGGGGACATAAGGTGACCATGCTTGATCTTGGTGATCAACTCTTGGGCCGCTTGATCCCTCCTCAGCTTGCAGCGCGACTGAACAGGACTTTTGCGGCACATGGCATTGAGTTTATCCCGGAAAACAGCGCCAACGAAATCAAC
>JAGRHW010000081.1:10106-11749 GCA_020444765.1 Gammaproteobacteria bacterium
GCGCAATGGTGAGGTCCTGGAAACGGATCTCGTGATATCGGCGGCCGGCCTGAAACCGAATTCGACACTGGCGGAAAAGGCCGATCTCGCCACCAATAGAGGTATCATCGCCAACAAAAACACGATGCAAACCAGTGACCCGCACATCTATGCGGTTGGTGACTGCGCGGAAATAGAAGGCCGAAGTTATTTTTATATCGAGCCGATCAAAAGGCAGGCCTTCAGCGCTGCAGCGAGCATCGCCGGCGTTCCTGCTCCTTTTGAACTTTTGCCTACGGCTATTCGGGTCAAGACCTCAAGTCTTGCGCTGAATATCTGTCCGCCGGATCTTTCCGTCATCGGCTTCGGCGGCTGGACGCTGATCGAAGAAGACGGCGATGCCTGTCATATGGAGTTCAGGGTTGGCGGCAAACTGGCCGGTTATGCGCTTAGCGGCGCGTTTGCAGCGCGCGCTAACGAACTTTACCAGCGACTGATCGAGGAAAGACGCTCGGCCATGGCCGTAGCCTGAATACAAGTATAGAGGGACGAATTGTTCAGCAACGCTTCTTTCCGGGGTCTATATCGAGCTTCTGCAAACGATAGCGAAACTGCCTGGGCGTCATGCCCAGCAAAAACGCAGCTCTGGTTTTATTGCCCCCGGCCTGCCTCAAGGCATCGAGCAGGGTTTCGGTTTCATCTTCACTGACCCAGGCATAGGGGCGCAGGCCATTGCCGGCTTCCACAGCGCCAGCCCTGGGAGAAGGCGCGAATTTAACCCTCATCGGCTCCGAGGTTTGGCCGGACTCCAGGTGAGTCGCAATGTTCGACTCATGTTGAAGAATCAACTCGATCTCGGCGGCATTGATTTCATTGCCGTGACAGAGCAGAACGGCACGTTTGATAACGTTTTCAAGCTGGCGGATGTTGCCCGGCCAGTTATAGCTTTCGAGCCGCTCCATTACGCCCGCGGCAAAGCGGGAGTCACGCCTGTATTCCTGGTTGGATACCTGCAGAAAATAACGCGCCAGAATCCGGGTATCACCCTGGCGTTCTCGCAGCGGCGGCAACTTCAGCGGGAAAACACTAAGCCGGTAGAACAAATCCAGCCGAAAACGGCCTTCGTTGACAGCGGTCTGCAGATCCTTGTGGGTCGCCGCCACGATCCGAACATTGACCGGAATGTCCTTTACCCCTCCGACACGCTGAATAAGCTGCTTTTCCAGCACCCGCAGCAATTTTGACTGCAGCTCCAGACTAAGATCGCCGATCTCGTCGAGAAACAGCGTGCCGCCATCCGCCAGCTCGAGCTTGCCCTTCTTGAGATGAGAAGCACCGGTAAACGCACCTTTTTCATGGCCGAACAATTCGGATTCCAGTAGCTGCTCAGGAATGGCCGCACAGTTAATCGCGAGGAAAGATTCGTCCTTGCGATCGCTGTTAAGATGCAGAACACGGGAGAACTTTTCCTTGCCGGTTCCAGACTCGCCGGTAAGCAACACGGTGACCGAAGTATTAGCAACCTGCAACGCCTGACGCAGTGCATATTTCAGTGCCAGACTTTCGCCCAAAATACCATAACTGACACCGGGAGAATTGGAATGGAGATCCAGCGCCCCTTTAAGTTCCTGGTTTTCACCGAGCAAATTGGCGGTACGCTCCTC
>JAGRHW010000082.1 GCA_020444765.1 Gammaproteobacteria bacterium
GCAGCGGACGGTATAGTGGCGAGTCTTTCGAGTCCGATCCGGCATTATTCGATGATCCCGCAGCCGCTTTTGAAGTTCGTACCAATCGTTTTCGTGGTGCTCTGGTCGACCGGGTTTATCGGCGCCAAGTATTCCATGCCCTATGCCGAGCCCTTTACCTTGCTGGCGATTCGCATGGCGATAGCCGCCACGCTGTTGCTGCTGACGACGCTGGTCATCAAAACCCGCTGGCCGGATGCGCGCGGCGCCCTGCATTCACTGGTGGTTGGCGCGCTGATTCACGCCTTGTATCTCGGCGGCGTCTTCGCCGCCATCAAGCAGGGCATGCCGGCCGGCATCGCGTCATTGATTGTCGGTTTGCAGCCGATATTGACGGCGGTGCTCGCCTGGTTCTGGCTGTCCGAGCGTCTGGTCGCACGCCAGATCATCGGGCTGATACTGGGCCTGGCCGGTGTGGCCATGGTGCTGGCGTTCCGCCAATCTTCGCAGTTAAGCCTGGAATTCGGCTCTGCCGAACTGATTTTCACCTTGTTTGCGGTGGCCAGTATCTCCGTCGGCACCTTGTACCAAAAGCGCTTCTGCGGGCAGGTCAGCCTGCTGGCGGGGACGTTCTATCAATACGCCGGCGCCACGGTCATTCTGACGGTCATGGCGTTTATTTTTGAAACACGGGTCGTGGAGTGGAATCTGCAATTGGTGCTGGCGCTGGCCTGGCTGGTAGTGGTTTTGTCGCTGGCCGCTGTGTTGTTACTGATGCTGATGATCCGTGAAGGCCAGGCGTCCACGATTGCCAGTTATTTTTATCTGACGCCACCGGTCACCGCGATCATCGCCTGGCTGTTGTTCGACGAACGGCTGGGCATTTTTGCCATTGCCGGCATCCTGGTGGCCAGCACCGGCGTGTATCTGGCGCGGACACGCAAACTCAGCTAGCCGCGCCGCCCAACGGTTCCGGTGAAACTTTCAGGACTTCCTCAATGGTGGTCAGGCCTTGTGTCACTTTCAGCATGCCGCTGATCCGCAACGGCCGCATACCACTGGTATAGGCCCTGCGGCGCATGGCTTCCAGATTGGTTTCCGGGCTGATACTGTCGCGAATCGCCGGGGAGATTTCCATGATTTCATAAATCCCCGCCCGTCCACGAAAGCCGGTATTGCGGCACTCCAGACAGCCTTCCGGTTGTCTGGCATGTTCCGGAAGCGGCGCCTTCCAGGGTGCCAGCAGCCCCTTCCAGTCAGCTTCATCAATGACCTGTGGTTTGGCGCAATGCGGGCATAAGGTGCGCACCAGACGCTGGGCGATAACCCCGATCAGGGTCGAGCGGATCAGGTAATACGGCACCCCGAGCTCCAGCAGGCGCGTGATCGCCGAGGGTGCGTCGTTGGTGTGCAAAGTCGACAATACAAGATGGCCGGTCAGCGCCGCCTGCACGGCCATCTGCGCGGTTTCGTAATCGCGAATCTCGCCGATCATGATGATGTCCGGGTCCTGTCTCAGCAGCGTGCGGATGCCCGCCGCAAAATCCAGGTCGATATTGTGCTGAACCTGCATCTGATTGAACGCCGGCACCACCAGCTCGATCGGATCTTCGACCGTGCAGACATTCACCTCCGGCACCGCCAAGCGCTGAAGGCTGCTGTACAGGGTCGTGGTTTTACCGGAGCCAGTCGGCCCGGTCACCAGCAGAATGCCGTGCGGCTGCTTGATCATGCGGTTCCAGATGGAGGCTTCGCGCTGATCGAAGCCGAGTTGCTCCTGATCCTTGACCAGCACATCCGGATCGAAAATCCGCATCACCATTTTCTCGCCAAACGCGATCGGCATGGTCGACAGACGCAGCTCGACTTCCTTGCCATCCGGGTTGCGGGTTTTCAGGCGACCATCCTGCGGTCGGCGTTTTTCCGCGACATCCATGCGGCCGAGAATTTTCATGCGGCTGGTCACGGCCATCATAACCGGCGCCGGCATGGCGTAAACATCATGCATCACACCGTCGATACGAAAGCGGACTTGCCCCTGCTCACGGCGCGGCTCCAGATGAATATCGCTGGCCCGCTGCTCAAAGGCATACTGCAACAACCAGTCAACAATATTGACCACATGCTGATCGTTGGCATCGAGCTTACCGGAGCGGCCAAGCTCCATAAGCTGCTCGAGGTTTTGCATGGCGCTGGAACCGGCGGCCCTGGCCTGATCGTTCTCGGCCCCGAGCACGGACCGCGACAGGGAATAAAACTCCAGCAGAAAGCGATCGATATCGTCAGGGTTGCAAATAACGCGGTTGATATCCTTTTTCAGAATCGGGGAGAGCTCATCCTCCCACTCACGCAAAAAAGGCTCGGCGGTGCCGAAGGTCACGGCGTTAGGGGTAACTTCCAGCGGAATGATGCGGTAACGGGAAGCATAGGCATAGGAGATGACCTTGGTCACCTTCGACACCTCGACCTTCAGGGGATCGATTCGCTTGGCCGGAATGCCGATCTTGGTCGACAGCCACTGGACGAGAAACTCCAGATCAATCGCCTGTTTCGGATTGCGTTTACTGGTCCAGTTACTGCGTGCGATGACTTCCAGGGCGTTTTGTTTTTTTCGTTCGGGTGTTTTCGACAACGAGGTGAGCAGATCGGCATTTTCCGATTCAATCAAACCGTCTGCCAGCAAGGCCAGAAGAATTTCGTCCAGAACGAGTTTACCGCTGACAGGATCGACCAGCGGAAAGTTATTGTCATCGATTGCGGCCAGCTTGCTCATTTTGCCCAGTTTGCTGTGTAGGAATGTGACGAGTTATCGGCCATTCGGGCAAATCATAAAACCGCCAGAATTCCGGCGGGACACCTCAATTCGCTGAGCCGGACGCCAATTCCAGCAATTGCCAGTGAAAATCAATCCAGCGCGCCGGATCATCGGGCCACTGCGCATCACCCGTGGCTTCACCGAGCGCGGCCGGGATCATCGCTTCGAGCAATTCGTCGACCGCCGTCTGGCGGCCGGCCTTACGACCCAGCACAGCCAGTTCGGCATCCTGCAGACCGCGACGCCAGGCCTTTAAACGCATCGACGGCATCGGTCCGGGCGTGGCGGGAAAACCGATTTTTGCCAGTTGATTGCCGGGATAGACCATCACGCCGTTGCCGAATCGATCGTCATCATCCTTGTAACTGGGCCTGGCAAACGGCTGTTCGTCGCTGCCGAGATTGACAGCCCACATCAACTGACCGTCAAAATTATAACGCGCAGCAATAACGCCCCAGGTACGCATCTCGATACCGGAGGCATTGATGCTGTGAACACCCACCGCCGGATGACCGTTATGATAGAACCAGATTTTTTCACCGAGTTCGCGGCGCCGCGCGAGAAACGCCGGTGAAGCAGCAGCGGCATTGGGCACCCACAGACGAATGGTGCCGGACAAGTCCAGCTCCTCGATGCCGGACCACTGAAAAGGGTCGGAATGACTGGTCCAGATCAGATCGATGCTCCGGTCACCGCTGCCGGCATCCAGCGCCAGCTGGACTTTTTTCATCTCCCCATGCGCCATCGCCAGATAGTTATGGCGTTTGACGGAAACCTCGTCGTCATCCGGGCCGTCGATTTCATCGAATATATAGGCAAAAAAATCCGTCGCCCGCCAGCCTTTTTCAGCCGCGTGCTCTGTCCATTCTCTGGCCAGAGTTTGATAGTGCCGCAGTTGCGCTGTTTCAAGCGGCGCTTCCAGGCGTACATCGTAGTCCTGCGGCCAGGGCGTACGCCAGACCGTAACCGGCGTGTTTTCACCCGGCCCGCTATAGCCGTATTGTTCGGAAAACAGCGAACCGTTCAGCACCGGGTCGAAGATCTCGTCATAGACTGACCAGTCATCACCCTCGTTGAGTATCGGCGAGCGCTCGATAAAGACCATCCGGTGTTGATGCGCGAGTTGCTGATAACAATGCGACATATCGCGCCAGGCGGTCTTGCTCATATCGACACCGGCGCCTTCAAGCTTATAGGCTCGGTAGACTTCACCGACCGCGTCAAACGAGGGTTTGTCAGGCAGCACGGCTGGCCAGACTTGCAGTTGCAGCGGAATCTCCAGACGTTCGCCGGATGCCAGTGTCGCAGTAACGGTACCGCTGTAGTCGCCGGCCGGCTGATCTGCCGGCACGTAAATATCGACCCAGACCGACTGCAGTCCCTTATGCGCTTCCGGCACCCGGATCGAACGAAAGACCGGCTTCTCATTCGCACCGCATGCCATCTGCTGCGGCACCAATGCATCGGGGTAGTATTCCGGCCATTTCAGCACCCGGCTCGGCGGCCCCCATTCATAACCGCCCTTGTCGACGTAGTGATACCAGGATTGAAAAAAACGAATCGAGCGTTCCGCAGCCAGCACGCCGGACGATGACTCCAGCGCCGAAAAATCCAGCGTGAGCGATTCCGGCTGATCCTGTTTGCGGTTTTGAACAATCAGCTGAAAGGCAACGGTTTCGTTTCGCGCGGCATTCAGCCGTAATGGCCCCTTGGCAATCGCCAGCGACGGATGCTCCAGCGGGACAGCGCCGTGATTGGGCAGCTTCGCCATATCGCTGGCCGCACAGATGGCGATTTGCGGATTGATTTCCCGGCAGGCGTCGCTGTCGAGGCTCTCCAGAAAGAAAGGTATTGCAACAAATGCAAGCCCGGCAACCACCAGCAGAACGGACAACAACTTTTGCACTTTTATGATTCCCGAGATTTTTTACGCGAAGTTTATCATCATCGCACACAAGCCAGAATGCCCGATGATTGCAGACTTTAAAGGAATTATCCGATACGCAAATGAAGTGCCAGCCGGTCGCAGGTCCGGGTCGTGATTACTGGGAGATCAGCCGATTCCGACTCTGTCAGGCATCGGCCAGAATATCAAAGCCGCTAAACTGTTCCGCCGGGATGGTTTGTTTGGTCAGTCGATCAATACGAGCGGCCGGTATGCCATCAGGCAGCCACTTTACTAATCGCTCTACCTGTTGCGTGTCACCACAGACCTTTATCTCGACCCGCCCATCGCGCAGGTTGCGCACCCAGCCGGCAAGGCCTAACTGCAATGCGGCTTTACGCGTATAGGCCCTGAAACTTACACCCTGGACCCGTCCACTGACCAGGCAATGTATACAGGTTTCAGTCATGTAAAAGCAGCGGTCTAATAGGTCACAGCGACCGACTGCCCATGCTCGAGCCCGGCATCGGCTGGCAAAGCAAGCCGGACATGCTGCTTATCCGTTTTGGTGACGATCCCGCTGAATTCCCTGCCGTTTGCGCTGACCGATACGGTTTGACCGATAGCGATAAGATCGGATTCAGGCAGAGTGAAATCAGCCACCGGTGTACCCGGCCCGAGAATACCCAGCAGATCACGGGGATTATACTCACCGGCGATAACATCACCGGGATTGGTATCGATATACAAAACCGTCCCGTCGACAGGAGACCGCAAAGTGCAATACGTCTGGTTCAGTTCGGCAAGGCGTTGTGCGGCGCTGGCTTCGCGGTAACGGGCTTCCACCTCGGTAAAATAATCCTCGGTATTTTGCATTTCGACGTCGGCGATCAGGTCCTGATCATACATATCGGTGGTGCGATCAAGTTCGGCCCTGGCCTTTTCCATGACCACTTCCGCAGCATCGGCCCCGGCCTTGGCAAGCGCTCGCTTGATATCGTAAGCCCGGCAATCCAGACGCAGAAGTTCATCACCTTTTTTAACCTGGCTGCCGGCCTGTACCGCAATACTTGCCACAACGCCGTTCAAAGGCAACCCGAGGCGCAACAGCTGTTCCGTCCGGACAAGCGCACTGGCTGACCCGGCCTGCGTCGCAGCGGAAGCGGTCATGACCAGAAAACCGGTTATCATCGTAATACGTTTCATATCATCTGCTCGTTTATGGACGCTTGTCCCCGGGTTATTCCGGCAGGTTGACGGGAATATCGGCCATTCCACCGCTCAACAGATCGAGTTGTGCACGGGTAATCGCAATATCGTAGACGATCGTGGCATGCCGGAGCCGCGAGCGGGAAAAGCGGATCATCGCATCGCCCAGATCACTCTGCAGTTGCAGTTGGTAACGGGCCCGGCTTTTGTCCAGATAGAGATCTCTGGCGTCGAGTTCCGTCCGCGCCTGCTCAAGCTCAACGTTCAAATAAGCCAGCCTCTGCCACAGCTCCAGTACCGTCTGGCGGATACCGGCCTCCGTCGATACGAGCTCGGCACGCACCATGGCAGCGCGTGCACGCGCTTCGGCCTTCAGCGCAGCCGTTTCTCCACCCTGGTACAACGGCACCTTTATGCCGATCCCCAGCGTCCATTTGTCGGCCCCCGATTCGTCGCGCGAGTAATCGGCCACTTCACCGTAAGCCTTGACCGTCGGGTAGGCGTTGAGCCTGGCGATATCCTCCTGCCGCGTCAATGCCTCCAACTGCGCTTTGAGGGCTTTGATACCGCCGTGATTCAACATCACCCGCTCAAGCAATGCCTGATATTCAGGCACCTCGGTGTCGATATCCGGTAAGTCCGGTTCTTCCAGCCGCTCAGATAATTGTCCCGGCTTGTTGATCGCCTCGGCCAGATAGGCGCGGCTGCTGCGCTGCTTGAGTTCGGCCTGGGTACGCTTGCCGAGCGACAACTGGTACTCGGCCTGCGCTTCGATCACATCGAGTTCCGACACTTCGCCAAAGCCTTGCTTTTGCTGCAGGCGGTCGGCATTGATAAATGAAATCGATATCGCTTCGTTCTCGGCGGCAAAGGACAGATCCGCCAGCAGCACATCGAAATAGCGGCGCATGATGTCGATGCGTTTGAGCCCTTGTTGATAATCCAGCTCCAGTGCTTTGGCACCGACGGCGGTTTCGGCAAACGCGGTGCCGGCAGCGCTGCGACCAAAATCGTAAAGCGTCTTTTCCGCGTTCAGGCTGATCTTGTGGTCATCGTGATCCTGATCAGGGGCAAGTTTGGACGGGCCGATCCATTGCAGGCGGCCATTGAGGGATACGTCAAAATCATTATCGGCGGCGGCGGCCAGAAAGCGGGCTTGAGCCATATTCAGCTCGGCGGCGGATGCGGCCCTATCCGGGTGCTGATCAGCCTGCTGCAGAGCGTAGTCCAGGGTCAGGGGTTCGGGAAGCTCATCGGCAAAAGCCACGCAGGAGAACAGAGCGGCAGAGATGCCAAGTGTTTGTCTGACACGCAACAACAAGCGTTTAAACCGAATCTGTTGCAATCGCAGTTACTCTTCGGGTTTTGGTTATTATGGGTCGTTGCGTTTTTTTCGTTTATAACGCGCGAACTTTTCTTCCTTGTAGTGCTCTCCGGTAACGTATTCGCCGAGCCATAAAAACTCTTCCGGTCCGGACGCCGCGCCGGTATATCTTGCGACAACATTACCTTCAAGATCGACAAATGCCATCACCGGCGTGGCGCGCACCTTGTAATCTTTTGCTGCAAAGTCTTTTTGCGCAACCTGCTTACCCTGGAAGTCCGTGATCTCGACATCACCTTCGATATCAACGGCGAAATTGAGAAAGTTTTCGCGGAAGTAATCCTGCACCTGCGGTTGATTGAGCACCGTGTTTTTCATGCGGTGACAAAACGGGCATTCATCCATTTCGAAAAAAAGCAGTACGCCTTTTTTTCCTTCCTCTCTGGCCCGCTCCAATTCCTCGGAAAAATCCCCGAAGGTTTCATCAAAAAAAAATTTGTAAGGATCGCGCGGAGATTCTGCAGCGTATGACTGAAGCGAAAAAAGCAGCAACAACACAAGAGATGTGAAGAGTTTCATTGCTTTCCTTTCCATCCCGCCCTGCCGGTTGACCGGGCATGTTTTTATAGTTTTTTTGTTAGTTATACAGAAAACCAGCGGGCGCCTGCCAAACGGCGCCCGCAATCGATCCCGTTACTTCAGGGATGCACTGTAGTGCTTTTCCTCGTTTGCACACTGCTCCATACCGATTTGTGCTTGACGCATCGCGCGCGAGGCCAATGCGTTTGCTTCATCGGTTTTACCATCCGCCATCAGCTTTTCAGCATCCGCTATCATGCTGCCGGTATCACGCCACGCACAGCCGGCCTGAGCAGCCTCTTGAAAAGATGCTTTGGCGTCAGCGATAACATCGCCGCTAGAGGCCATACTGGTCATTTTTGATTTCGCTTCGGCGACACTATCAGTCGCTGTGGCGCAAGCGGTAAGAGTCAAACAGGCTAATGCAGTGGCTGTCAGAACAGCTTGTTTCATAGAATTTCCTCCCAAAAGAATGGTTGTATCCGGCGTTGTTGCCGGCAGGTCACGACACCGAGTCATACCTGGCTTTTTATAACGCATCACCGCGTAGAAGCTAGCAAAGGCAGGGCTTGACTTCAAGCTACCCATTTTGGCTGGGTCCTTGGTGTTTGGGGATAGACAGGCCCTCAGATAGCGATCACATCGAATTCGACCAGAGGGCTCAGGTCGGCTTCGTAATCGACATTATCCAGGCCAAAACCGAACAGGCCGAGAAATTCATCCTTGTAAAACTGATAATCCGTCAGCTCGAAGAGGTTTTCCGTGGTAATCCGCGGCCACAACTCGCGGCAGGCATCCTGCACATCATCGCGCAACTCGAGATCATCCATGCGATAGCGGTTTTTATCGTCGATCTGCGCGCTATCGCCGTACAAACCCGTGTCGAACAGGCGGTACACCTGCTCCATACAACCTTCGTGCAGGCCTTTTTCGCGCATGATTCTGAAACACATGGCCAGATACAGCGGCATCACCGGAATCGCCGCGCTCGCCTGGGTGACGACCGATTTCAGCACGCCGATATTCGCCTGCCCATGGACAGCCTGCAGCCGTGAATCCAGCCCGGCGGCGGCGCGATCCAGATCCTGCTTGGCCTTGCCAAGTGCGCCATCCCAGTAGATCGGCCAGGTAATATCCGAACCGATATAGGAATAGGCCACGGTTTTACAACCCTCAGCCAGCACACCGCCCGCCTCCAGGGCCTGCATCCACAATTCCCAGTCCTCGCCGCCCATGACGGTAACCGTGTCCTTGATTTCCTGCTCCGTGGCCGGCTCGACCACCGCTTCGATAATCTCGTCCTTGTTGGTATCGATCGCCGTCGATTTGTAAGGCTTGCCGATCGGCTTGAGGCTGGAACGGACGACTTCGCCACTGTCAGGCATTTTGCGGACCGGAGACGCGAGTGAGTACACCACCAGATCGACCTGACCGAGATCCTGTTGGATCAACGCCACGGTTTTGGCCTTGGCCTCGTGAGAAAACGCATCGCCATTAAGGCTCTTGGCGTAAAGCCCGGCTTTGTGCGCTTCGGCATCGAAAGCCGCTGCGTTATACCAGCCGGCGGTAGCGGTTTTCTTCTCGGTCGCCGGCTTTTCGAAAAACACCCCGATCGTCGAAGCACCGGCGCCAAAAGCGGCGGCAATCCGCGATGACAAGCCATATCCGCTGGACGAACCGATCACCAAAACTCTGGCCGGCCCATCCGTCAGGCCACCCTGCTTTTTCACGTACTCGATCTGCGTGCGCACATTTTCCGCACAACCGGCCGGATGTGCAGTGGTACAGATGAAGCCACGGATTTTTGGTTTGATGATCATGGAAGTGTTATGCCCCATTGCAAATTGTGAATGGGGCGAAAGATACAGGAAAATGTGTGTGTTTTGTAGCAAGCACTATTCAGTGCGTAAATCAGGAAAAATCCTTGCCGTGTTTCCGGCAATACCGGTTTAGCGCGGGCAGTCAAAAATCCTCGTCCGGCTCCTGAAATTCCATTTGCTCAAGCAGGTTCGCGGCAATATTGACGAAATCGCTGTCGGTGATGATACCGACCAGTTTGCCTTGCTTGTCAGTGACCGGCAGGCAGCCGAATTTGCGTGCGACGAGAATCTGCGCCGCCACACGCAGGCTGGTATTTTTCAGGACGGTTTCCACCTGTTCGGTCATGATATCGGACAGAAGCGGCATGTCTGCCGCCGGCGCTTCTTTGTTTTCGCCAAGACGCGGGCCGGAAGCCGCCAGCAGATCGCGGTGACTCACCAGGCCCTGCAAACGCCCCTTGTCATCGACCACCGGAATATGCCGGATATGTTTTTCGGACATAAGCGCCATGGCCTGCTGAATGGTAGCCGAAGCCGGCAGGGTTTCCAGGCCGGTGCTCATTAATTCTGCAACGCTGTACATCGCTTTCTCCTGATAATGTGCGTGTGCTGCGATTCCTGTGTAATCGCTACAATTCTACAAGGGCCGGAGCAGTTATTCGGGCGCTATCACCCAGTTCATAAAGGCTTTTTTCTCCGCATCTGTAGCACTTTTCCAAAGCGTTTGCAGTTCGGTCAGCCGGGGTGAGGTGTCATCGGCTGCTTCACTGTCAGCAGCAAGGCTTGGCGCATCACCATAGTCGCCGGTGACTTTGCTGCCGGTATCGCCACCTTTCAGACCAAACAGCGTAAACAAGCTGTTCTGGCCGATGCCGAGGCCTTTTGCAGCGATCGTTTCGCCGGACGGCGCAACAATGGCCGCGCTGAAATTATCGACGTATCTGTTCGCATTGGCGAGAGAAAGCGGCGGTTCTGGCCGGTCAAATGCGATCCGGTATTGCTCACCCGCCTTTGCATCAAACTGGACTTGCATTATCTGACTGCTGCGGTACTCAGAGTGGGCACCCTGTCCCCACTGGTCCTCATAGACGAACGTGAACGAGCGTTGCCCCGCGGGCACCTTGACCTGGTAAGGATAAACCAGCGCAATCGGCAGCTTGATTTTTTCGCCATCCAGCGTGAGCGGTTTGATACTGTTGGGTATTTCGATAGACGCGGTCTGTGCAGCTGACGCCGCAGCATCAATGGTTCGTGGTTGCGAAGCGCAGGCCGTGAGGCCAAACAGGATTAAAAAAAATGGCAATAAAACGTGTCGCACTGTCTTGTCCTTGTCGAGCCGGAGTCATGATCGATCAAGTATCGACCATGTCATGACCGACCGCAAGGGATCTCCCGGCCGAAACCGGGAGATATTGACCAGACAGGTCAAGCAGCCGTTGTACCCGGATCAGGCCGCCGCGTCCTGATCGTCCCGGACCGACGAACGTATCAGGTAGTCAAATGCGCTCAAGGACGCTGTCGCCCCGCCACCCATCGCAATGACAATCTGCTTATAGGGTTCGGTCGTACAATCGCCGGCGGCAAACACGCCCGGCACATTCGTGGCTCCACGATCATCGATGACCACTTCGCCACGCTCGCTCAGCGCAACCGTCTCTTTAAGGAAGTCGGTATTCGGCAACAAGCCGATCTGCACGAACACACCTGCCAGCTCCACCGTACGCTGTTCGTCAGTCAGGCGATCCTTGTAAACCAAACCTGTCACCTTGTCATCATCACCGACGACTTCGGTGGTCAGCGCGCTGGTGATGATCTCGATATTCGGCATGGACCTGGCTTTTTCCTGCAACACCGAGTCGGCCCGCAGCTTGTCATCGAACTCGAGTACCGTTACATGAGCGACAATGCCGGCCAGATCGATCGCCGCCTCGATGCCGGAATTACCGCCGCCGATCACCGCAACCCGCTTGCCCTTGAACAAGGGACCGTCGCAATGTGGACAATACGCCACGCCTTTGCCGAGGTAGGCCTTTTCTCCCGGCACGTTCATCTCGCGCCA
>JAGRHW010000083.1 GCA_020444765.1 Gammaproteobacteria bacterium
CAGCCGGTCGCCCTGCAGTTGCTGGAAATCACACCGGCTCTCGGTGTTCTTGAGGCGGTCAAGATGGAGCTTGACGATTGCGCATTTCCCTTGCTCGCCGAAGTGATCTGCACGGATGACCCGGCGGTAGCCTTCAAAAACGCTGATGCCGCACTGTTCGTCGGTGCCAAGCCACGCGGACCGGGCATGGAACGCAGCGATCTGCTGATCGACAACGGCAAGATCTTCAAAGCCCTCGGCGGCACCTTGAGCGATGTCGCGAACCCTGACTGCAAAGTCTGCGTGGTCGGTAACCCGGCCAATACCAATGCGCTGATCCTGGCGGCCAATGCACCGAACATCAATCCGCGCAATATCACCGCGCTGACCCGACTCGACCACAACCGCGCCATCAGCCAGCTTGCGGCAAAAACCGGCGAAGCAATCGGCGATGTCAAGAAAATGGTTATCTGGGGCAATCACTCCTCGACCCAGGTGCCGGATTGCTCCTACGCCTCAGTCGCCGGCAAAGCGGCCACCGATCTGGTCGATCAAAGCTGGCTGGCGGACGACTTTATGCCGACGGTTGCCCAACGAGGCGCGGCGGTTATCAAGGCACGCGGCTCATCCAGCGCGGCTTCCGCCGCCAACGGCGTCATTCAACACATGCGCGACTTGATTCAGGGCACGCCCGGCGACGACTGGGTCAGCATGGCCATACCCAGCGACGGCAGCTACGGCGTCGAAAAAGGCCTGATTTTCTCCTACCCGGTGGTTTGCAAAAACGGCGAATACGAAATCGTCCAGGGCCTGGAGATTTCCGACTTTATCCAGAGCAAAATCAACGAGACCGAAAAGGAACTCAAGGAAGAACGCGACGCGGTCGCCGATATGACCTGATCGTCCCGCCATTCTTTCACGCATTCGCGAAGAGCCGCGGGCAGCCTTGTCCGCGGCTTATTTTTTCACCAGTCTGGCAAACCGCCAGATCAACAAGCCAAGAAAGATCGACAGGTAAACGAGCGGCTCCGGCTTGTCGCCCTTGGCCAGCCAGACAAAATGCACACAGCCCGCCAGCACGGCGATATACACCCAGCGGTGCAAGGACTTCCAGCGCCGGCCGAGTTTGCGCATCATGCTGTTGCTGGAGGTCAGCGCCAGCGGCAGCAACAGTAACAAACCCAGCACACCCGCCAGCAAATAAGGTTTCTCAAGAATTTCGCCGGCAATCAACGGCCAGTCCCATTGCTGGTCCAGCCAGATGAATACCAGCATGTGCAGACTTGCATAAAAAAACGCAAACAATCCGATCATGCGCCTGATTCGCACTGTCCATAACCAGCGGAACTGCTGTTGCAGCGGCGTGGCAAGAAGCCCGATCAGCAGTAACCTCAGTGCCCACTGCCCGGTTTCGTGCGACAGCGACTCGATCGGATTGGCGCCGAGTCGATCGGTTAGCAAGGCAGTTACCATAAGCACCAAAGGTGCGAGGCAAAGCAGAAAAACCAGCGGTTTCAACAATAAAACCGGCCGGAACACCCAAGATGTCTTGTCTATCGAATCCACTGCTGATCTGGTTTGTGTCGTCATGCCTGCCTGTGATTGCTTTTACGCCGACAGGTTCAACAATTATCGGAAATTCCTGCACCGGCGCATGATAAAATCACATTTGCCAAATTCGCGCCAGATTGCCATGAACGATAACCGATCCGAACCGAATGCAACTTTTTCGCTGTGGCTTTGCCCGGCGCAGGCCGCTGAGGCAACACTCAGCGACACCATCCACAGACTCGCCGATGAGCTGCACAGCGAGGTTTTCGCCCCGCATATAACGATTTGCACGGGATTTTCCGGCCAGGTGGATGATTTAAGCGGAACGCTCCGCAAACTGGCCAGGGACTTTTTACCACTCACCGTTTCCCCGCAGGGCTTTTCAAGCAGGAATCTCTTTTTCCAAAGCCTGTTTATCCAGCTGGATTTATCGACAACATTACAAGCCCTGCACGATCGTACCGGAACCGAATTCGGATTACGCGCAAGCGCCGGTTTTTTCCCGCATATCAGCCTCGCCTATCAGCACCCGGCCCTGTTCGATGCGGCCGGTCTTGCAGAAACGCTCGACCCTAGTCTGCTGCGGGACATTCACTGCGACCGCCTGCGCCTGATGGAAACATCCGGCGACATCCGCGACTGGTCGATACGCAACGAGATCGCTGTGGATGACCACTGACCGGGAGCTGATCGGCCTGTTTCCCGCCGGCGGCCTGGGCAAACGGCTCGGCGCCTCGGTCGACTGCAGCAAGGAGATCATCCCCGTGCCGGACCAGAGCGGCAGGCTCAAGCCGGTCGGCGCTTTTCTGCTCGAGGCCTACAAACAGGCCGGCATCGATTCGGTGATCGTCATCACCCGCGCCGCGAAACAGGATATAGCCGAGCGGTTCGGCGACGGTCGCACGTTCGGCCTGCAGATCCGCTACCTGACACTGAGCCGCTTCTGGGGTACGCCGTTCACACTCGACGAGGCCTGGCCCTTGATTCGTGATAAAAACGTCGCTCTCGGTTTTCCGGACATCATCCTGCAGCCGCTGTCGACTTTCGCGACATTACAAGCCAGGTTCGATCAAACCGATGCCGATGTGCTGCTCGGTTTGTTCAGAACCGACAAGCCGGAAAAAGCGGACATGGTCGAATACGCAGCAGACGGCGCGGTGTCACGCCTGCATATCAAACAAAACCGTTCGAGCTTGACGCATACCTGGGTCACCGCGCTCTGGCGGCCGGCGTTCAGCGCCTTTATGCATGACTACCTGAAGGCCGAGCAGAAGAAATTCCAGCGCGATGAGAACAGACCCGAACCGTTCGTCGGCACGGTCATCAATGCGGCGATCGACTGCGGCCTGCGCGTCGACAGCCTGGTCATCGACCAGGGCCGCATTCTCGATATCGGCACGCCGGAAGACCTTGCTCTGGCGCGATCCGGCGCTTTTTTCAATACCTGAACAAAAATCGCAAACGCCGCTAATGGAATTTTTTCAGATCCATTCCGCTGTACAGCGAAGCGACCTGTTCCGCGTAACCGTTGAACTTCAGCGTGTCAATTTTCGACTTAAACAAGGCCGACAAACCGCCGCCTGTAGTAAGCCGCCGCTCTTTGGCCTGACTCCAGCGCGGATGACTGACATCGGGATTCACGTTGGAATAAAAGCCGTATTCCTGTGGTTGCAATTCATTCCAGCTGGTCGGTGGCTGATCCTCGACAAAACTGATTTTGACAATTGACTTGATGCTTTTGTAGCCGTACTTCCAGGGCACAACCAGACGCAGCGGCGCGCCGCACTGACCCGGCAGCGATTCGCCGTAGCAACCGGTGGCGATCATCGTTAACGGATGCATCGCCTCGTCGATCCGCAAGCCTTCGACATACGGCCAGTCGAGTACCGGGCTCGTCACTCCCGGCATGCGTTTGGGATCATTCAACGTCTCGAAGGCAACATATTTGGCGCGCGAGTTGGGTTCGAAACGCTTCAGCAGTTCGCCCAGACCAAAGCCCTGCCAGGGAACCACCATCGACCAGGCCTCGACACAACGCAAGCGGTAAACGCGCTCCTCGATGGCATGAGGTTTGAGAATGTCTTCCAAATTATAAACACCGGGCTTTTCACATTCGCCGGCAATTTCCACCGACCACGGATCGGTCAGCAAATAGTGGGCATTTTTTTTCGGATCACCTTTTTGTGTACCCAGCTCGTAAAAATTATTGTAGCTTGTCATTATGTCCTTGGCGGTGCGTTCTTCGTCGGTATCGAAACCGTTGTCTGCCTCTGCCGCCAAAGACAAACCCGGTCCGGCAATCGTCTGTCCAAGACCCAGCGCCAGAGAAGCCTGCAAAAGTTTGCGCCGATTACGAAACAGGGCCTGATCGGTTATTTCGGACGACTTGATTGAGGCTGGTTTGTTGATCAGCAATGACATAGTGGTAGAACTCCGATAATCGACGTATTATTAAGATGTTAGTTCTAGACTAAACGGGGGTTGAATAAGTTCCATGCAAAACGAGTCGCCTTCAACAAAAGCAGACGCGGCAAGCGGCACACCCACCAATGGCAAAGGCTACGAAAACTTCAGCATCGAAGACCACGCCCGCTCGCTGTGTCGCTTCGGACTGTCGGCCCGCTCCCTGGCGGACCTCGAACAACTGCCGCTGGCAATCCAGAACTGGTCACGCAGGATTCGCTCCCTGCAGCGTTACAACAGTTATCAGAAAACCTTTGGCGACAGGCCTTCACACTGCCTGAAAAATATCGAATGGCTGGCGGCCTTCCAGGAAAACCCGATCCCCGAACCGGCCGGCTTTCCGCTGTTCGCTCACCCGCAACACGCATCGCCGGAAGTCGGAAAAATATTCCGCACCGCCAGACAACACGCCCGCAAGATAGCCAAAAAACTCAAGCCCCATGAAGACTACATCGACTTCGCGGCACTGCCGGAACATTATGCAACGCTTGGTCACCTGCGCGCGATCACCGGCAGACTGGGCAAAAACCCCTTCTCATCACGACGCCGTCATGCGAAATCGCTGCTTGCAAACGCCTTGTTCGCCGGCGAAAAAATCGGCAGCGACGAGGTGAAAAAAAACCTCAATGATCTTTGCGATATCTACGAGGAGATGGAAAAATTCCGCAATGTTTCCGTCTACAAACGAATTCTCGGCCCCGGCTTCAAGGGCTATCACACGCGTTGGGATCACCTCAAGGCCTACATTAAATTCAGCAGAGCGATTCGCTACACCTGCAAGGATAACCAGTCGGCGCTGAACTTGATCGAAAACTGGGATCGTCAGCGCGAGGATTTTTTTGCCGCCGCTCAAAAGGCCGCTTCGGTTCACCGCGAACTGGACAAACTCGCGCGCCTGACCATGTTGCTGGTCGACAACAAGGATTCCAATCCGCGCATCGAAACCATTCTGCGCAACGCCACGATCGCCGAATCGGAAATCCGCCAGCATCTGGCTGTTCTCGCCTCTGAAGTCGACGACAATACTTTGACTCCTGCAACCATCGTACAAATGCAGCTTAACTGAACAAGCCTCCACCATCCGGCCGGCTCATGGCCGGCCAGACCGGGGCTCATCGCTCACCACCTGCAAATCGACAATTTTATTCCCACCAGTGCACATTTTTGCACCATTTTCAGCCGTTTTATCCGCTTGTGGTCTGATTCCTGAATAGCCTGTATCTCTATTAATAATAAAGGCTGTACCCACGTGACATCCCTGCGAAACACATCTGCAGACAGACAGGCGGACTCCCGACTGTCGGGCGACAATAACACGCTGTCGGCAAACTACCTGAACTGGAATACCTCCGCGCATTCGCTCGAATTCCTATCCCGTTCACATGAGTTATTTTCGCATCAATTACAACATTCAACGCAACTGGTGATCGGTCTTTGCGGCGAGGACAAGTACGCACTGCTGGACGCAAACCAGCAGGCAGTCGCACCTCTGAATCCCATTCACAGGAACCAAACATCGACTGACGGCTTGCATCCGGACACCCTGCTCGCCAGCCAGTGCAGCGCGATCATGCTGAAACGTCATTGCGACAAGATCATCATGAGTACCGCTCTGGTAAAAAACCGCGGCGAAATGCAACTCTTTCTCGCCACGGATTTCATACGCTGGGACGATACGGAAACCGGAACCACGCATCTGGCGCCGCTGGTGCTGTATCCGGTCCAGCTTTTTTATAACGACCACAGCGACGATGACATAGACAACTTTTTGTTGTTTTCGGGCACCGACGCAGCGGTCGAAAACAAACCCCTGGTGGAGAAACTCAACAAGGAGCTGGGCATATCTCTGCCGGTTTTAGACAATAAGAATCAACAGGAATTCATCCTCTCGGCTGTCGTCGCCCTGCAGGCTTACCCCGCGTACTCGCTGTGCAAGCGAATACAGCTCAACGTTTTGCCGACCGGCCCCGAAAACTACGGCGCACTCCTCGCGAAGCGCTACCGGCGGGCCGCCGATCGGCAACTGAACAAGCCGTTTGCACTCGGATTGTTGAAAAACCGCAGCATCCCCGAACTGCACAGTCTGCTCGACGTGCTCGAACATGACCGGGACAGTCTGTTCGGGACAGAACAGCCGGATAATGTGCTGGATGAAAAGCTCAAGCAGCTCGCCTCTTCGCTGTCTTCCTTTGCACTTGGCGGCCTGACCTTGCGTCATGTGATGACCTTGCCGGAAAAAATCGAGCACTGGGCGTTGGCGATAGAAAATCTGCGCGACTCCGTGCTGATGAAAGAACTGGCCAGTGACAACCCGGTCTTTTACGCCGGCCTCGCCGACAGTCTGGCGCTGATAGAAACTCCGCCGTCGGAAAACGCCGGGTATTACCACCCCGATCACGCTTATAAAAACACACTCGCAACGCTGCAGCGGGCAAAATTTCAGTGCCGCTTGATCGTCGCCGAACTCGATGCACTGAAATCCGTTTTCAACCTGGAATCCGTTCCGGAACTGCACGAGCTGCAAAGCCTTTGCGAAATACTCGACCATCATGCCCAGAGCACGGCTGCAGTCGTGGAAACCGATTATTTTCACGCACGCAGAAAGCTCTCGTCCCTGCTTTGCAGTGGCTCGAATATCTACAGCCAGACCGAAGAGTTGCAACTGAAGCGTTTGATCAAGATTCTGCGTCTGCGCGAACTGTTCAGCAACAACAATGAGTACCGGCTTGCATTCGGCAAACTGTTCATCGGCATGCGTACCGAATGGACGCTGCTCGAATCACATATCGTGTTTGCCGGCAGAATAGCAAATCATACCGGCTCGGAAGCGCTGACTGCACATCTTCTCAAACACTGGAATTCTTTATCCTTCGCGATACTCGAAGCCGCCCCGGAAATTCATATCGCCGCCCGCGCTATCCGGCGCCTGCTGCAATTGCTGCAGATCCCGCCGGGCAATGAACCAGGTCTCGATGAGCTGTTGGCGATGGCCAGACAATTAAAACCCCGCCTGGAAGAAATCCGCAATCAGAGCCTGCCACGCGGAAACGTCGAAGGCCTGAGTTCACAGGGAATACTGGACGTCATGGATTTACTCGACGCGACCCGCAGACATGACCAGTCGGCGCTGAGTGATGCCGAACGGGAGTCGTTCAGGACCAGCGTGCTCGCAACGCTCGAGTGGCTGAAAAACGCCCTGTGTCAGGACAACATTCAGATTCAGGACCTGGAACTGCTGGTCAAACGGGTGCCGGCCTGAACCGCCGACTCAAGCACCCGACAGACAATCGGCAAAGCCCTGCGCCAGCGCGCGCAGGGTGCTGAAATAATGCGCCGCTCCCGGCTCGATATCCGAGCCGAGCGGATCCAGCACTCCACGCCGAACCGACAGGCCTTCCATCACCGTATCGAGCAGACTGGCGGAAAACTGCGGCTCGCTGAAAATACACACCGCGCCCGATTCGCTGATACGCTCGCGGATCTTGCGAATCTGGCTGATTGACGGGGAAATCTGCGGATCGAGTAGAATCGAGCCGACGCCCTGCAGCCCGTAACGTTTTTCAAAATAGCCGTATGCATCATGAAAAACCACGAATGGCCGTTGTTCGAGTCCGCTCAATTGCTGGCCAAGCGCGGCGTCCAGCAGACGCAGCTGCTCGACTAACGCACTTGCATTATCGGCAAAAACCCCGGCCTGCTCCGGAAAACGTCCGCTCAGAGAAGCGCGGATCGCCTCGACCATTTTTATCGCATTTTGCGGGTCCAGCCAGATATGCAGATCGCTGTCAAAACCATGCTCGGCATGTTTGTCGGCAGCGGACTCTTCATCATCGTGACCGTGCTCATGGTCGTCGTGGTCATGCTCGTCCGGCTCCTCATGATGCGCGTGATCGTGCTTCTCCCATTCCTCACCCGAACGCTTTTTCAGTAAATCGATGCCGGCGACGTCAGCCAGCGGCACCTGCAGGGTTTGCGGATCAAGGACGTTTAATGACTTGGCGAGAAAACTTTCCATATTGGCGTCGATAAAGAACACCACATCCGCATGCAGCACGGCACGTTGCTCGGAAGGCTTCATTTGGTAACCATGTGGCGTCGCCGCCCCTTCGAGGAGCAGATCGGCCCTGGCGCTGTCGCCAAGCACCGCCTGCACCAGGGAATGCAGCGGCTTGATCGTTACGACGACCGACTGATCGTCAAGCGGCTTGCCGGAAGCGGCAATCGACGGTTGACAAAACACCAGAGAAAAAAACAGGATAGCCAGGAATTTCACGTTATGGTTCTCGCTGAACGCAGACAAATAGAAATGATAAGACGCAGAGAATGTTATACTATTACATTTTAGATTTATTACAAGCACCAATCTTCAGGCCTCAAGCCCATGTCTAATTGCAAGCAACATAAGCACTGCATTTCCCATGCTCTTGCCGAAGGGGAGCAGATCTGCGCCGAGCACGGCCAGCGCTTCACGCCGATTCGCCGCCGCGTGCTGGAACTCGTCTGGCAAAGCCACAAGCCCGCCAAGGCCTATGATATTCTCGATAAACTGGGCAAAAACACCGGTGCGCCCAAACCGCCGACAGTGTATCGCGCGCTGGATTTTCTGCTGGAAAACGGGCTGATCCATAAGATCAACAGTCTCAACGCGTTTGTCGGCTGCACACACCCGGCCCGCCATCATCAGTGTTATTTTCTGATCTGCCAGCAATGCGGCGAAATCACCGAGTGCTGCACGCCCGCACTGGCGGACGCGATCGACAGCGCCGCCGCGCAATACGACTTTACGCCGGAGACCGCCGTGCTCGAGATACAAGGTATTTGTAAGGCCTGCCGCGATTCGGCCGCGCAATGAACACACTGATCGAGGCGACGGACATCACCGTCATTCGCAACCGGCAGACCATTTTGCAGGATATTTCACTGACCATCGGCGAACACGATTTCGTTACGCTGATCGGCCCTAACGGCGCCGGAAAATCCATGCTGCTTAAATGCCTGCTGGGTTTTTACAAGCCCGACAAAGGCCAGGTCAAACGCCGCAAGCATCTGCGCGCGGCCTATGTGCCGCAACACCTCAACGCCAACAACACCATGCCGATCAGCGTCCGGCGTTTTCTGCTCTTGCGACAGAGAATCGATCACAGGGAATTGCAGAAAATCACCGACGAGACCGATACCTCGGCACTGCTGGACAAACCCCTGCAAGTCTTATCCGGCGGCGAAATGCAACGTGTGCTGATGGCCCGCGCACTGATCAACGAACCACAATTACTGGTGCTCGACGAGCCGGCGCAGAATCTGGACGTCGCCGGGCAGCTCGCCTTTTACAAGCTGGTCGACCAGGTTTACCAACAACGCACCTTGAGCGTACTGATGGTCTCACACGACCTGCATATGGTGATGGCCTCGACCCGCCAGGTGCTTTGCCTGTTTCACCATATCTGCTGTTCCGGCACACCGCAGAGTGTCGCCAGGGACCCGGAATTCATCTCGCTGTTTGGCAAGGACATGGCGACCATGATGGCCATGTACCGGCACGACCATGACCATACGCACCTGCACGACTCGCTCGGTCACCTCGGCGAACCCTGCGGTCACGACCACGGAAACACCCCATGCTAGACGACTTTATCCTGCGCGCCCTTGCCGCCGGTATCGGCATCGCGCTCGTCGCCTCATCGCTGGGTTGTTTCGTGGTCTGGCGGCGCATGGCCTATTTCGGCGATTCGCTCGCGCACAGCGCCCTGCTCGGTATCGCCCTCGGGCTGATGACCGGTATCAACCTGAACCTCGGTATTCTGATCGTCTGCGCCCTGTTTGCCGCCGCGCTGATCTGGATGCAGCAAAAACAGGTGCTCGCCACCGACACCCTGCTTGGCATACTGGCTCACGCGTCCTTGTCGATCGGTATGGTGGTGATCAGCTTTATGGGTTATCCGGGGTTCGATTTGCACAGCTATCTGTTCGGCGACATTCTGACCGTACAGCCGCAGGATCTGTGGTGGATTTTCGGCGGTGGGGTTGTTGTTCTCGTCCTGCTGGTATTTTACTGGTCCTCGCTGACCCTGATGACCATCAGCGAGGACATCGCCCGCGCCGAAGGTGTCAATACTTTTATCGCCAATCTGGTGCTGATGAGTCTGATGACGATCGTGGTGTCGATCTCGATCCGTATCGTCGGCATTCTGCTGGTCACCTCCATGCTGATCATCCCGGCGGCAACAGCCCGTCAATGGGCGAATTCACCGGAGGCGATGGCGATCATCGCCTCGGTGTTCGGTGTGATTGCTGTAATCGCGGGCCTGCTCACCTCGATGTTTCTGGATACGCCGTCCGGGCCATCCATCGTAACCGCCGCGGCGCTCGTGTTCATGCTGATGTTCAGCCTGGCGATGCTGCGTCGGCGCTATTCGGGCTGATAACGGCGGAGGCGGCACGCAAGGCATCCAGTCGCCGGGGAAACACATGTGCCGCCGGCAGCATCTGGTAAATCCCCTGACGTTCGAGCCGTTCATTGACCCGTTTGTGTGAGCTGATCAGAAAAACCTCGCGCTCAGCGCGTTGCGCATCGCCGATCATATCGCCGAGCGCCCGTGTTGCCGAATCATCGATCAGGGGCACATCGCTCAAATCCAGCACCAGCACGCCATATTGATCGAAGTTCGACAGCCGTCGCACCATACCCTTGGCCGCGCCGAAACTCATCGGGCCGCGCATGTGATAAAGCAGAATCCTGCCATGCGCATCGCCCAGAATCCGTTTTTCCTCTTCAGTGAGCGGCGACTCAGCCTGCGGATCCGTAATCGTGGTGATAGATTCGATCTGCAGATTCGACATGCGCTCGACAAACACCAGCGACGCCATGATCATACCGACTGCGACAGCGGTGATCAGATCGATGAACACGGTGACGAAGAACACCGTCGCCATGATTGCAATACCGGCATGCGGCGCATGCTTCAGGCGGCGCAGATAATCCCAGTCGATAATATCCGTGCCCACCTTCAGCAGAATACCGGCCAGCACCGCGTGCGGGATGTACTGGACGACCGAGCCGGCACCCAGCACGATAAACAACAGAACCAGAGCGTGTAACGCGCCCGAGATCGGCGTCTGCCCGCCAACCCGCACATTGACCACCGTGCGCATCGTCGCGCCCGCACCCGGCAGACCGCCGAACAGACCCGAGACCATATTGCCGATGCCCTGACCGACCAGTTCACGGTTGGAATCATGCTGGGTGCGCGTGATATTGTCGGCAACCAGCGAGGTCAGCAGCGAATCGATGGTGCCGAGTGTTGCCAGCATCAGAGCCGACTTGATCATGTCGACCAGCAGGCTCCATTCGATCATCGGCAGCATCGGCGTTGGAATCGCGGTCGGAATGTCGCCCAACACCCGCGCGCCGCCCATCAGATAAATCGTCTGGCCAGCCTCCTCGATCTCGGTAATCCGGCCGCCACCGGCAAAATACAAGACCAGTGTCCCGACGGTCAACGCCAGCAACGGAGACGGCAGCAAGCGATTTATTTTCGCCGGCAGCAGATAAACGATAGCCAGCGTCAACAGCCCCAGCAGGGTTGCACTCCAGA
>JAGRHW010000084.1 GCA_020444765.1 Gammaproteobacteria bacterium
TCGCGCCTATCAGACCGTCGGTCTTGCACATCGGCCAGATTTCCCCGACCTGTTCCGGGGTCAGGAACTTTACATCCACGCCGATTGTTTCCGCGACACCGGAGTAGTAATGATACTCATCCATACGGTCGGGGGAATTGGCCAGCCGGATGTTCGAGACCTGCTTGAAGCCTACCGGCATGCCGGTTTCCTTTTCCAGCTCCTGATAAAAACGTACGGAGTATTTATGCAACTGGCCAACCGAATAACTCAGATTGAACAGCGGCAGCAGGCCCGCCGCGTGCCAGGTCGAGCCGGAAGTCAGCTCGTTGCGTTCCAGCAGCAGCACATCGGTCCAGCCTTTTTTCGCCAGATGATAAAGCGTGCTGACGCCCACGACTCCGCCGCCTATGACGACCACGCGTGCCTTTGATTCCATCGCCTTCCCCGTGACATCGCTCAACTGTGATTCACTCCGAAGCCTAAGGTTTTTACCGGCCCGCAGTGTGGGTAATTGCGACGAGAGGGTTTCCTACTGCGACACGGTTTTGGCGTGCGCGGTTAGCTCGGCGTCGCTAATGGATCAGCTCCCGACAAGGGCCGCGCACGATACTTTTGCCACAGTCGACAATTCACTTTTGCGGAGAACGGTGATGAGCGGGCAGGCAAATCCAGGCAGATCACGACGCGGCCGTGGCGGGCGCGAGGCTCGTCGCGCGGCCCGCAGTCAGCGCGAGAGCGCAGCGCGTATTCCCTATATCACAAGACGAATCCCCTGCTTCGAGGTGCTCGATGAAGAGGGCTTGCAACAGATCGAGCGCAACGCCGATACGATTCTCGAAGAAACCGGTATCGATTTCCGCGACGATCCGGAAGCGCTGGATCTCTGGCGACAGGCCGGCGCCGATGTCCAGGGCCAGCGGGTCAGAATGCCGCGCGGTCTGTGCCGCTCGGTCATCCAACAGCACGCGCCCGCCGAGTTTACCCAGGTGGCGCGGAACCCGGCCAACAACGTGCAAATCGGCGGCCCGTATACTGTGTTTGCGCCGGCCTACGGATCGCCGTTTATCTTCAATCTCGACGAAGGCCGTCGCTACGCGACGATCGAGGACTTCCGCAATTTCGTCAAACTGGCCTGCGCCTCTCCCAGCCTGCATCACAGTGGCGGGACGATTTGCGAACCGGTCGATCTGCCGGTCAACAAGCGCCATTTTGATATGCTCTACAGCCACATGAAGTATTCCGACAAATGTTTCATGGGCTCGGTTACCGCGCCTTCACGCGCCGAAGACACGGTCGAGATGGTAAAAATCCTGTTCGGCGACGATTACCTCGATCCGCAGACCGGCAAGCCGCGAACCGCCTGCGTCAGTCTGATCAACGCCAATTCGCCGATGACGTTTGACGAAACCATGCTCGGCGCCGCCAAGGTTTATGCACGAAATAATCAGGCTTGCATTATCACGCCGTTTATTCTGGCCGGCGCGATGTCGCCGGTAACGGTCGCCGGCACCGCCGCGCAAACCCTGGCCGAAGCGCTGGCCGGGCTGGCTTTTGTACAACTGGTCAATCCCGGCGCGCCGGTTATCTTCGGCAGCTTTGCGAGTTCCATCTCCATGCAGTCGGGCGCGCCGACCTTCGGCACGCCGGAACCGGCGCTGGTGTTGTACGTGATGGCGGCACTGGCGCGCCGGCTCGGCGTACCGTTTCGTTCCGGCGGCGGCTTGAGCGCCGCCAAGATACCCGATGGCCAGGCCATGTCGGAGGCGGTCAACACGATGCTGCCGACCGTACACGCCGGGGTCAACTTTGTATTACACGCGGCCGGCTGGCTCGAAGGCGGGCTTGCCATGGGCTACGAAAAATTCGTTATGGACACGGACCAGACCGCGATGATGGAGATTCTGCTGCGCGGCGTGGATATGAGCGAAAACGGCCAGGCCATGGATGCCATTCGCGATGTCGGTCCGGGTGAGCACTTTCTCGGCTGCGCACATACTCAGGCCAATTTCGAAGATGCGTTTTATCGCTCGCCGCTGGCCGACAACAACAGCTTCGAGCAGTGGCAGGCCGACGGCAGTCTGGATCAGGCAAAACGCGCCAACGCGCGCTGGAAAAAAATACTCGCCGAGTACCAAGCGCCGTCACTCGACGAATCGATCGATGAAGCCCTGCAGGATTTTATCCGTCAACGTAAGGAGTCATTTGCCGACTCCAATGTTTGACGCGGCCACCTGTCCAGGATGATCTGGCGGCGAATAGCGGCCGCCGCATTTCGCCCTAATTGATTGTGAGGCTGAACGACCCGTTGGCAGTGTCGCCTTCGTCGTCCGTCGCGGTAACCGTCACTGTCAGCGGCGAATTGCCGAAAAGCGTGACGGTTTTATCCACCAGCAGCGGCGTGCCGTTGATCACCCCGGCCGGCGAAATCACCAGACTGCCGGAATTCGGCAGGCCGGTGGCCGTAAAGCTCAAGGGTCCGTTTTCCGGATCACTGAAATAGCCCGCCACATTGAAGGAATACGGCGTGCCGGCAGTCGCCTGCTGAGCAGGTACAGGCCCGCTGAAGACCGGCGGCTGATTGGGCGGCGGCGCCGCACCCTGCACCGTCAGGCCAAACGTCATGACCGTTGAGCCGACGCCGTCACTGGCGGTCACTGAGACCGTGTAACCGCCGGCTTCGGCAGCAATCGGCGCACCGCTGATCACGCCTGTTGAGCTGATGCTCAGAGTCGCCGGCAAGCCGGAGGCGCTAAATGTCATCGCCTGGTTTTCCGGATCGGAGAAACTGCTGGCGGTGTTAACGCTAAAGGACTGACCGGCTATCGCCACCTGATCGGCCAGCTGACTGACGATCTGCGGCGGCTGATTGGCCTGCAGAGTCAAGGTAAACGGGTCCTGACTGACCTGACTCTGCCCGTCCGATGCGCTGACCGTGACGGTGTAGGCCCCGGTACTGTTGCTCGCGTTTGGCGTGCCGCTGATAATACCGTTATTGGAGATGGAAATACCCGCGGGCAAACCGGTCGCGCTATGCGACAAGGCCGTTCCTTCGGGATCGAAGAACTTGCCGCTGACATCCAGCGGACCGAAGGCGATACCGATCTTGGCGGTCTGGTTCGGGATGATGCCGATCTTGCTCGGCGGATCATCGAGCACTGATAAATCGAGCACCACGGTCGCCTGGCTGACCTGGCTGCCGTCGGAGATCTCGTAGCTGAAACTGTCCTGGGTCACGGTGAACGGGGTAAACGGGCTGATGCTGTAAGTGAAACTGCCATCCGCAGCGAGGCTGAAATCGCCGGCGTATTGCGGGGAATCGCCGTTTGCCACGCCCAGTACCGTCAAGCCCTGATTGCGTACATCGTTGTCGTCACTGTCGTTGCTCAACAGACCTTGCGCGCTGGCACCGTCGACCACCAGCGTGGACCCTTCGACGACCGAATACTGGTCATCGCCGGCCACCGGTTTTTCATTGACCGAATCTATGCAGAAATGTATATCCAGACGGGTTTGCCCGCCGTCGTTGTCTTTGACTGACAGCGGATAGGTCAGACCGATCGGCGCGGTGATCTTCGGCAGCATCACATTGAAGACGCCGTTCTCGTTTTCATCCTCGATAAACAGGATTTCGCAGTTGTCCGGGTCCTCGCAGACCTCCGCCAGCGAACTGCCGGCAATATCGAGATCGAGGTCGTTGACACAAACCTGTAACGGCCCCTGCTCGCTGACCGACCCCCAACTGTAGGATTCGACGATACCGTCCGAATCGCTCGCCGCCGCATCCAGCACCACAACTTCCTCTTCCAGCTCGGCGATCACATCGCCATCGTTCAACGACACGGTCGGCGTATCGTTGCCCTGGCGGCCGGTTGAATCCACCCAGTTGCAAGCCGGCAGCACACTCAACGACGCGATGCTTAGCGGCAGGATAAAAGTCGAAAGTTTCTGTCTTAAACGCATTGGATACCTCTGAACGGAAAGCTGGCCGGACGACCGGCTCCCGCCGCTTTAATAAAATCCGGACACCGCCGGCCAGACATCGTGCTATACCGAACGTCTGTAAAACTGCGCTGCTCTACACTTCCACAGCGCTTTATCTGTATGGCCTTCTTGTCAAATTACCACCGCCAGGACCGCCGAAACAGGGGATTTTCCCGCTGCCGGGCGGTAATAATTCACCAGAACCGTCTTGCCGGAGCAGGCCGGGATAGTCATCAAGAGGCAAATTAGCGGTGTATTCTTAATCCTGTTGAAACCCGCCGGAATCCCCTGAATCACAAGGCAACCGGGCCGATTAGCGGGGTTTTAAACAGGCTCAAACGTAGAAGAGTAAGCGAACGCAGGCCGGACTTCTGTTACGGTGCAATCAGAATATCCGTAAGCACATCGTCGATATGTACGATATCGAGCTGTCCAACGGCGCGCTCAACGCTGTCACTGATAAGCTCCTGCCCGACCTTCGGTCACACGTTAATCCGTTTGTCAGAGGAAATAAAAGTGATAGTTATGTGGCTATGTTTTCCTCCATCGTTTTACCTGTTAATAGAATGTCTTTACTTAATAAGCATTTAACGCTGAGCAATACTCGGAACTTTTTATTCAGCGACACAGGAACACAAAGACAATGTATCGGACTGGCCCTACTCCGGGTGTCCTCACGCTCGCAGAACACTACGAGCATTTGCTGGAGAACCTCGAAGATATTAACTACCGGATGTTTGACTTGCATTTCCGTTTCTATCCGGGACTACGCAAGCAGTTCGATCTGAACCGGCGAAAGCACCCCCGTGTGGCTGAGGCGGTATTCCGATTTAACGCGAATGTCGCCGATGCAAACAACCTGATGCAGTTGTTGAACGAGACGGGTTGCGAGACACTGAGCACCTTTCATCTGCGCCAGTTGCGCATGAGCTTTCTGCAAGCCATTGAAGATGTCATGTTTGACGAGGCAACTGAAGCTCTTATCGCAGACTGCGCTATGGTTTTCGATGAGTTGCTAGCGACCCTGCGGGCCTCCCGTCGTGAGGAGTCGCCCCAGGATGGACCCCGTACGCAGTAGTCGCGTTACCAGTGAGAACGACGATCCCCCCGCATACCTGACTTAGTTCCCTTAAGCATTCGTGATCGGCTACACTCGGGCATTCCAGAAACGTGAATGGTTGAGAGTCGATGTCCATCTTCCGTAATCTGCCAGGGATTAACTTTGCAGAGGGTGTACAGCGCGTGGCCGGCAACGAGGCGCTGTATATCAGCTTGCTGAAACAGTTTGCACAAAAGCATGGTGACGATCTGGAACTGCTAATCCAGGCACTGGAAGCAGGCGATGAGGCGCAGGCAAGACAGCTGCTGCACACATTAAAAGGAGTCGCGGGCAGCATCAGCCTGGATGACCTGTATGACGCCATATGCACTTTTGACGAGTGTATTGACGCCGACAAAATCGCCGCCATGCAAAAGCAAATGCGCATTGCCAAATCTTCAATAGGACAGCTCTGATCCGACACCTGGAAGCCACACTCAGGACAGGAATGCTTCCATCGTCTCATACAAGCTGTCAGGGCTGACCGGTTTGGCAAGATGCGCATTCATGCCAGCCCGCAGTGATTTTTCTTCGTCGCCTTGCATGGCATTGGCCGTCATTGCCACGATAGGCAGGTCTGCCGCGCCAGGCAACTGGCGGATGGTCGCGGCGGCCTCGTAGCCATCCATCACCGGCATCTGTATATCCATCAACACAAGATCAGGCCGCTGCTGCCGAACGGCATTCACACCTTCGCGACCGTTGCTGGCAACCCGGACTGTCAGCCCCATGGCCTGCAGCAGCGTCCTGGCCACTTCAAGATTGATCTCGTTATCCTCGACGAGCAACACCTCTCCGCTAAGCCGGCGCGGCTCATCCGAGGCTGGCTCTGCAGCATCCACATCGTTTGTTCCGGCACCCACGGCCCTGATCGCGTTAACCGCCTTGAGCAACTGTGACCCGGTAAAGGGCTTGACTAACATGGCGTCGATATCCGAATCGCGCACCTGCTGCTGTTGAGCCTCCCGCCCGTAAGCCGTCATCAGAACGATAGGCAAATCGGCGGTATCTGACGAGCCTCGAATTTGCGCCGCTGTCTCGACCCCGTCCAGACCCGGCATACGCCAGTCAATCAACACAAAGCTGAAATGACCACCGTTAGACTGCAAACGCGCCAGCGCAGCTTCACCGGAATCGACGACAGTCGGTTCGAAAGAGAGCGAACGCAACATTTCAGCATAAATCAGCCGTGCATCCTCGTTGTCATCAACCAGCAAGACCCGTCCCTGACGAAGTTGCGCAAGATCCCCGGATGGTGCAGATGGCTTGTGTTCATCCGGCTTATACGGCAACGAGACGGTAAAGCAACTGCCCTTGCCTGGTTCGCTGACCACACTGATCTCGCCGTTCATCAGGTGAGTGAGCCTCCGGCTGATACTCAGCCCCAGACCAGTCCCGCCGAACCGACGTGTCGTGGAACCGTCCGCTTGAGTGAAAGGTGCGAACAGGCTATCTACCCTGCCGGCCTCGATACCGATACCTGTATCCTTAACCGAAAAGTCCAGCCAGCTCTCACCCCCGGAACAACGCGGCGTGACACTCAGAATCACACTACCCTGCGCCGTGAACTTGATCGCGTTGCTGACCAGGTTGCTCAGAATCTGCCCAAGACGATGTGGGTCGCCTCGCAGACTATCGGGCACAGACGGGTCGATGCGAAAAGCAAATTCGACTTCCTGCCTGGCTTTGCGAATACCAGCGATGGTGGCGATATGTGAAAGCACTTCCTCCAGGCTAAAATCTATAGACTCGACATGCATTTCGCCAGCTTCGATCTTAGAAAAATCCAACACATCGTTAATAACCATAAGCAGGGAATCAGCCGACCTCGCCACCTTGTTGACGTAACTCTGTTGGATCTCGTCAAGCCCGGTTCGCTTGAGTAAATGAGCCAGCCCTACAATGGCGTTCATTGGAGTGCGAACTTCGTGACTCATATTAGCCAGAAATTCGCTCTTCATCCGATTGGCCTGCTCAGCCAACTCGCGAGCCCGAAGCAACTCCTCTTCCATGAGTATGCGTTCAGTGATGTCCACAAGCACACCGAGATAGGCAGGCGTTTCGTTGTACATAATTGGCAGGATCGACATCATCAATTGACGCGTTACGCCGTCCCGACGTCGGAACCGAAGAATACGATTTTCGATCTTTCCAAAACGGCTTAGATCCGCCAAGATGCTCTCCCGATCCTGCGGGTCCTGACAATAGTCCAGCGCGTTGCCCGGAACTTCTTCAAGGTCAATGCCGGCATCAATACGCGCGCGCGGATTGACCGCCAGGATTCTACCGCTTCGGTCAGAAACCATGATATGCACTGGAATGGCATCAATAATACTGCTCACCTGTTCTTCAGCCCGTTTTCGTCGATCGACCTCTTTGCTGAGCCGGCGATTCCAGTAAATGAATATGGCAAGAATGCCCGCCGATAGCAGCGCCAGTCTGAGCAACATGGTGTAATCCAGCTCAGGCGCATACGCCACATCGCTCCAGCGCTTGCTGATGCGCGCCCTGTCGTCATCACTGATGGAGGCAATGGCGCGGTTGAGCAAAGGAACCAGGCTTGCATTTTCTGGTGTCACACCGAAACCCAGCCGGGTGGAGAATTCAGTCTGCCCGACAATACGCACGTTGTTGATGCCCTCACGCCGCGATTGATAGGTGGATTGCGCCAGCGTCGCCAACAGGGCGTCAACCTTGCCGGTCGAAACTGCTTGCAGACCGGCACTGACACTCTCGACCTCAACAAAGTCAATGTAGGGGTACTGCTTGTAGATGTGCGGAACATAGCCATAACCGGCGACCACCGCAATCCGTCGGTCGGCGATGTCTGTCAGCTGTTCAACAAAACCCTGATCATTGCGCATCGCGATGACAACCGGACTTTGGTTGTACGACGAAGAGAAAATGAGGTGCTCGCCGAGTAAGGAATCCGTGGTTTCCGAGATCACCTCCGCATCGCCACGCTTGATCATCGCGATGCTCTCTGACCAGCTTTGCGTTTGCAGGCGTTTAAAACGGATGCCAAGGCGTTCCTCAATCAATTGCAGGTAATCGGCAACCAGGCCAATATACTGCCCGTCCTCATCAAAGCCCTCGTATGGCAACCAATTCGGATCGCCCACAAACGTAAAAGGTGACTGCTCCTCCAACCAGGCCCGCTCGGCGTCGGTCATCTCGATTCGGTTTGATAGCGCCAGCGACGTCGAGCCCAACCAGCGTCGACGAATCTGCGATTTCTCTTCGTCGCTCGCCGCCTGCAGACCCTTGTTGAGAATTGACCTGAGCAATGGCCAGTCCTTGCGCACGCCAAGTCGCAAACTAGAGTCCACGCCCGGTACATTCACGATCCCCGACGCGCGTATCTGCCCCAGGTGGTGTTGCTCAATGAGCCAATTCGCCACGGTTTCGCTACCTATATAGGCCTCAGCCTCACCTCGATTCAGAAGTTGCAGTGCTTGAGCTGCATTATTAACTCGAACGACCTCAGCCTGCGGGTAGTTATCGCTAAGGTATTGGTCGATAAAAAAGCCGCGTTCGACCACCACACGCCTGGTCACCAGTTCGTCAAACGAGCGGATATGAGGCACGTCCACGTGACGAAACATCGCTTGCGCCTGAGAGAAAAACGGAATTGTGAAATTGAGAAAGCGATCTCGCTCGTGCGTCTGTACCGCACTGCCCAGTACATCGATATCACCGCGCTCCACCGCAGCCACGGAATCTTCCCAACCCAGACTCGTTACCACACTAAAATTGATTTGCAGGGCGCGTTCGATCAGACGATAAAAGTCGGCTGACAGACCACTCAATTTGCCCTCTGAGTCGGCCATTTCAAATGGGGGCCAATTGTCTTCCACTGCAATACGAATCACAGGATGTTCTGCCAGCCAGGCTTTCTCTTGCTCGGTCAGTGAGCTTAGGGCCCTGCCATCAAGGACGTCCGCAGACTGGCTAGAAAGCGCCAGAGGAGCATTACCGTCGCTAACTTGCGCAGCCAGTGTCGCTGACAGCAGACACAGAATCAGAACCAGTAGAAAGTGAAACAGGTGGTTGCCGGATTGCAGAAGTGAATCGGCTAAGGCCTTCAAGCCAGACGCCAGGCCGCGAAAGGCATCAATATTACCGTCAGACACAGCTCGGATCAGGCCCTGCTCAACTGCAGGCGTCGCTTGAAAACAGCACAGTAACTGCCTTTGGGGATTGAAATGTCGACCTTGTCCGACCTGCCTTCCTGCTTGTAGTACTTGTCCAAGCGTTTACGCAGATTGCCAACTTGCACTCGTATCAAGGGATCCTGTTGCGGATCGAAATGCTCGTCACGTTGAAACACCTCTACCGCAATCGTAAACGCTTTAAGTGAGCCGGCATGACCTGCAACTGTTTCTGTGACGATAAACTCCAGCAGCGAACGCATGCGTTCGGCGTTGACAAACTGCGTGCTGGCAGTGATTTTCGCCAACTGCGCGAGAATATCCGCCTCCAGTAAGGATTGTTCTCTTTCAACACTATCCTCGACATTAAGAAGACTCTGCCAGTCCGGGTCGCCACTGCCGGACAACTGCTGTAATTCGCGCAGATACTGGTTTTGCCCCGCATTGTCCGAACCGACATCGCGAAAAACCAGGGTCTTGAGACAGGCGAGCGCCAACTCTCTAGCCTGCGCCAGTTCCTTACTGCGTTCTTCCAGCAGCGCCAGCAAATCGTTTTTGCTCGCAACAAGCGCTTTGCGTGCATCATTGAGTTCCAGATGTGCACGAACACGCGCAAGCAATTGCGGCGGGCTGATCGGCTTGTGGATATAGTCAACCGCACCGGCTTTAAGGCCACGCACCTCGTCGCTGATACTGCTTTTTATGGTGAGAAACAGAACCGGTACTTCTGCAGTAACCGGATTTCTCTTCAGCTGCTCACATACGGTAACACCGTCGACCCCCGGCATCAGCCAATCCAGCAGTATAAGATCTGGCACAGGCTCCACCACCGATTTTTTAAGCCCTTCCATGCCGCCACTGGCGGTGACCAGGTCGTAATCGCCAGAGAGTACTTCGGTAAGCAAAGAGAGAATGATCGGCTCGTCATCCACGACGAGTATTCGGTGTCGGTACATCGAGCCTTCCTCGGTGCTGTTTACAACGTCTCTTGCACAATGTATGGAGAGTAACGGATAGGCGCCAGAGGTATCAAAAACCCGACATCGAAGGTAAAGCGGGCGGTCTGTATGGCTTTCAGCAATACCCGACACCGGCTAAATAGGTACGGCTTTGTATACCACAAACTCCGGGCAACTAACAGTCCTATATAAATGTACTATCAGCTGCCTGTGTGAGACGCCAGCCACCTGATAACTCAGATGAAGCCATCCCCCTCTTCGCAGGATATTTTAAGTGGACGGATTTTCTAACTTACCTTGGTCCGGTTTTTAAGGAGGAAGTCACAGGCTTTTATTCGTGGAAAAAGCGGGCTGGCGGTTGCCGTGCTGAGCCGGTGCAGCGCGCCGCCTCATCTGGAAATCCTCGGCACCGGGCATTCCCTGGGACCGCTGGAACCCATGGCGGTCCGTCTTCACAGGCTTTACGACCTGTTGCTCAGGACACTCAGGATTAATCCCCCAGGTGATAACGCTTGATTTTGCGCCACAAGGTGGACTTGTCGATGCCGAGAATCTCCGCCGTCAATCCCCGGTCGCGATTGGTTTCGCGCAGCGTTTTCTTGATAAAGTAGGCTTCGATTTCCTCAAGGCTTTGCGGAGGAATATAGTCGAGCGCCTTGCGGACATTTTCGCGGTTGTCGGTGACTTCCGGCGGCAGCAGATCCACATCGAGTAAATCGCTTTCCCCCAGAATGATCATGCGTTCGAGCATGTTTTCCAGTTCGCGGACATTACCCGGCCAGTCGTAACCCATCAGCGCGCCGAGCACGCGGGTGCTGACGCCTTTGACGGGTTTGTCGAGACGGGTGGAAATCCGCGAAACCAGGTAATTAACCAGCAGCGGAATATCATCACGTCTTTCCCGCAACGGCGGAATATGGATATCGATGACCTTGAGCCGGTAATAAAGATCGCTTCTGAAGGTTTCGTTGTCGATCATTTCCTGGATCGATCGATTGCTGGCCGCGATCACCCGCACATTGACGTTTTGCAGCGTGGTGTCGCCCATCCGGTAAAAAGCGCCGTCCTGTAGTACCCGCAGCAGTTTGGCCTGTAACGGCAGCGAGGCGTTATTGATTTCGTCGAGAAACAGGGTGCCGCCATCAGCCGCTTCGAACAGCCCGGCCTTGGTCCGGTCCGCGCCGGTAAACGCCCCTTTGACGTAACCGAACAGCTCACTTTCTATGATGGTTTCGGGAATCGCGGCACAGTTGATGGCGACGAAGCGTTTTTCATTGCGGTTGCTCTGGGTATGAATCTGTTTCGCTACCAGTTCCTTACCACAACCACTGTCCCCGGTAATCAGAACGGTGCTGTCATAGGCGGCCGCCGCTTCTATCAGCCGGCGCATGCGAACGATCGACT
>JAGRHW010000085.1 GCA_020444765.1 Gammaproteobacteria bacterium
AGCCGTTTATAGTTGCCCAATACAGCGTAATTTTTTTTCTTTTTAATCGTAGTGTTACGCTGATTATTGATAATTTACTTTATAAAATCGTCTATAGTTATACGACGAGACGAGACCCGCTTGTGCATCGCGCACGGCCTGCAACCAACTGGTTCGCCGCTTGAGCAGCCAGTATACCTGACGCCGGAATGACTGAAGCTACAGAAAACCGCAAAGAATCGAACCGGCCGACCCAGGATGCACACAACGCCGCGGACAACCCGGCGCGGACGGACAAACCAAGCAAAAGCCGTTACAGCTGGCCGGAACTCGCGGGCCTGATGCTGATTGCAGGTATTGCTATTTTCGTTATCGTCTCGATCGAAAAAATCGCCGTCGACCTGAGTCATTTCGGACAAAACAGTAACGCGCAAAACACCATTCAACTGGAACGCCTGCAATTACGTCTGGAATCGGTGCGGAAAATTCTCCAGCTCGGCATGATCAATACCGAGGAAAACACACTGACAGTTGCGCATCATGAAATCCTCTCGATCCAGCAACAACTGAATGAGCTTTTACCCGAGCCTTCCCGTGACGCGCAACACGCGGACATTGCCGGCACGCTGGCGAGTCTGCGGGAACAGGCCGCGAAAGAACTCGGTCAGATAGAAAGCCTGCTGCGCACGGGCGGCGGCGGATTTACCACCGACTCCGCGCCGGTGTTGCGCCTGATTCTGCAAAAGATCGACAAACTGCTGGACAAAACCCAGGCCGCGGTCAGAAGCACGGCGCTGATTCAGTCCGCCAACGTCCAGGCGCAAAACCGCCTGCTGAATGATTTCAGCGAATACAGTTCCCTGTTTCTGACCATCTTCGGCCTGTTCGCGGCCGGCCTGCTCGGGCTTGCACTTTACCAACGGCAGTTGTTTTCCAGTCAGCTCAACGCCAACCAGATGGTCGATCTGCAAACCCGCAAGCTGCACGACACCATCGAAGGTTTCTCCTCGGCCTGCGCCCTGTTCGACGAACATCAGCATCTGCAAAGCTGCAACAGCGAATTCCTGAAGCTGCTGCCCGAGCCGGTACGCTCCGGCAACAGCAGCCTGACCGTCGACAAGGTGCTGCAAATTCTGCAAAACGGTGAAGAACCGGCAGCGACCGGCTCCGATCAGACCGCGGCCAGCCCGGTAAGCCGTCCTCAGGCGGGAGAAAATCTTGAGCTTGTCGATTATCAGGGCCGCAATCTGCTGATCAGCGAAAGACCGACCCGTGACGGCGGGCTGATGTGTATCTACCGCGACGTCAGCTACATCCATCATACCGAGTCGCGTCTCAAATACCTTGACAACCACGACAAGCTGACCCAGTTGCCCAACCGCAACCGTTTTCTGGAAGACCTCGGCGTCGCGATCGCCAGGGCCGGCAAGCAAAGCGAAATCGCCGTGGTGATGTTCGATATCCATAACTTCCGTGAAATCAACGACACCTACGGCCACACCATGGGCGACCGGGTGCTGCAGATGATCGCCGGCACCATTCACGGCGGTTTCGCGCCGAGCGAGTACGCGGCACGAATCGGCGGTGACGAGTTTGCATCGATCATCACCGACGTCAGCGATCATACGGCCCTGGAAGAACAGGCCACCGCCATTCTGGCCGCGCTGCGTAACGGCTTTACACTCGACAATACGGATATTCCCATTCAGGTCAGCGTCGGGATCTCCTATTACCCGTCGCATGGCAAAACCGTCACCGGCCTGATCAACAATGCCGACACCGCCAGCGTACACGCCCGCAAGAATGCCCTGATTCGGCCGGGCATCTACAATAACCGGCTCAAGCACCGCACCGAACGGCGACGCCTGATCGAGCGGCATATGCATCACGCCATCGAGCTGGATGAACTGCGCGTTCAGTACCAGCCGCAAATCGATGTGCGTTCCGGCATGACAACCGGCATGGAAGCTCTGTTGCGCTGGAATAACAGCAAGCTCGGTGAAATCAGCCCGGCCGAATTCATTCCGCTGGCCGAAGACAACGGCCTGATCATGGAACTCGGCGAGTGGGTGCTCAAGCAATCCATCAGCGACTACCAGCAACTGGCCCGCTACGGCATGTCGCCCGGCGTTCTGTCGATCAATCTGTCGCGCCGGCAGTTCAACAGCAGCAATATCGCCTCGACCATCGAGACGACACTGGCCAAGGCCGGCATCACGCCGCGCCAGCTGACCCTGGAAATCACCGAAACGGCAATCATGGATGACACCAACCGTACCGCGCAGATTCTTAACGAACTGAAGGAAATGGGCGTGGGTTTATCGATCGACGACTTTGGTGTCGGCTACTCTTCGTTTGCCGCATTACGGGAGTTTCCGATCGATGAAGTCAAGATCGACCGGCTGTTTGTCGCGGATGTCGTCAACGACACCAGCAGCCAGGAAATCATTCGCGCGATCATCGATGTCGCCCATGCCCTGAAGGCCGAAGTGGTCGCCGAAGGCATAGAAAACCGCAAACAGTTCGAGATGGTCAAATACCTCGGCTGCCACCGCGCGCAGGGATTCTTTCTCTGCGAGCCGATGGAAGCGACGACGTTTCCGGACGTTTGCCTGGGCGGCAAATCAATCCCCGCCTCCTGAATCAAGATCCAGTTGCAGTTGCCGGAAATCACTGACCGGCTTCAGACCGGACAATGAAATCCCCAGCAACCTGACCGGCCTTCCTGCAGCCTCGGTACGCGCCAGCAACCACGGCAGACAGGCAATCATCTCCTCGGCCGATTCGAATCCCTGGGCGACCGAGTAGCTGCGCGTCACCTGGGTGAAATCCGCGTACTTGACCTTGATGCTCAGGGTACTCGCGCAAAGCTGCTGCTGTTGCAGATGGCCGGACACCGAATGCGCCTGCTGGGCGAGCACGTCCAGCATCAACGGAATATCATCGAGGTCTTTTTCAAAGGTGGTTTCCGAGCCGATGGATTTTCGTTCACGCGCGGATTCGACCGGCCGCTCATCACGGCCGCGCGCGATGTTGAAAAAATAGGCGGCGGAACGGCCGAAGTATTTTTGTAATTCAGCAAAACTGCGCTGCTTGAGATCGGCGCCGTTTTTAATGCCGAGTGCCAGCATTTTCTTTTCAGTCACCGGACCGATGCCATAAAATTTACCGATCGGCAAGGTCTCGACAAACGCTTCACCCTCACCTGGAAGAATCACCGTCAGCCCGTCCGGTTTGTTCATCGCCGAAGCAACTTTTGCCAGAAACTTGTTGTAGGAAACGCCGGCCGATGCAGTGAGTCCGGTCTCGCCGAGAATGCGTTTTTTGATTTCCCTGGCGATCAGCACCGCCGAACCGTCGAGCTGCGGACAGGCGCTGACATCCAGATAGGCTTCATCGAGCGACAAGGGTTCGATCAGGTCGGTAAAGGCGGCAAACACCTGCCTGATCTGTTGCGAAATACCGCGATACACTTCGAAACGCGGCGGCACGAAAACCGTTTCCGGACACAGTCGCCAGGCTTGCGAACACGGCATCGCCGAACGGATGCCATAGGCGCGCGCTTCATAGCTGCAGGCCGCGACCACACCACGACTATCCGGCGCGCCGCCGACCACCAGCGGCCGGTTACGCAGGGCCGGATCATCGCGTTGTTCAACGGATGCATAGAACGCATCCATGTCGACATGGATTATTTTGCGCATAGAGACGTAAGCATCGGCTTACCAAAAAAATGACACCTTGGTGAAGACCTGCAACTGGATATGGATTACAATGCACCCTCAATCGGACGATCGTGTTTGCGGTATACTTGTCGGCCATCCGACACGGGTTTTCGCATGCCGCGAACCATGTACACAATCATTTACAAACACCGTCAACCCGCAAAGCGGCGCACTGTTATAGTATCGCCGTTCGCATCATACATCATTACGGAGAACCTTCTTTGACTGGCCAATCCGCTGTAGAACTCAAGGGTGGCATGTATACCCTGCTCTCGCTGCAAATACACAGCATCGAAGCGGAGGCAATAGAGCTGGCGCTGCAAAACAAGGTTCAACAGGCACCGGGGTTTTTCAAAAACACGCCGATCGTCGTCGACCTGTCGCCGGTCGAACACATGGAAGAACTCGATACCGGCAAGTTGCTGAGCATTATTGCCGGGCATAATCTCGTGGCCATTGCCGCGCGCGTCAACGACAAGGAATCACCCGCCGCCAGAACCATCACCCTGCCGGTGCTGGACGCCGGACCGAGCCGCAAGGACGATCTCTCCACGGAACCCGGTTCCGCCTCCGACGAAGCAGCCAGTCAAGCACCGACCACGATGGTTCATGAGCTACCGGCCGCAGGCCCGACCATACTCACCCGCCCGGTTCGCTCCGGTCAACAGGTCTACGCCCAGGGCGGAGAACTGGTGGTGCTGGCACAGGCAGGGCCCGGTGCGGAATTGCTCGCCGACAGCAACATCCATGTTTACGGTCCGTTGCGCGGCCGTGCTCTCTGCGGTGTAACCGGCAACACCAAGGCGCGGATCTTCTGCCGCTCGCTCGAGGCGGAACTGGTATCGGTCGCCGGTAATTACAAGCCGCTGGAAGAAATTCCCGCCGAACTGAAAGGCAAGCCGGCGCAGATCTTTCTCGATGGCGACAAGCTGATCATCGAGGCGATGAACTGATTTATTACAGGGTCGTCCTGAACGGCGTAGACCGGTACCGCGACCTTTCCGACCAGCAGCATAAGCCGGCGGATCCATTATAAAGCGTTATTTTGGGAGTTGAGATTGACTAAGATTATCGTTATTACCTCTGGAAAAGGTGGCGTGGGTAAAACCACGACAAGCGCGTCAGTGGCCACCGGGCTTGCATTAAAAGGATTCAAGACCTGCGTTATCGATTTCGATGTCGGACTGCGTAATCTGGATCTCATCATGGGTTGTGAACGCCGGGTCGTGTATGACCTGGTCAATCTGGTCAACCAGGAAGCCAGCCTGCAGCAGACGCTGATCAAGGACAAGCGGGTCGACAATCTTTATATCCTGCCGGCCTCGCAAACCCGCGACAAGGATGCGTTGACGATCGAAGGCGTTGCGCGCGTTATCCACAAGCTCAAGCAGAATAATTTCGATTACATCATCTGCGACTCGCCGGCCGGTATAGAAAAAGGCGCCAAGATGGCCTTGTATTTTGCCGATGAGGCGATCATCACGACCAACCCGGAAGTTTCCTCTGTTCGCGACTCCGACCGTATCCTCGGCATTCTGCAAAGCGAATCGAGACGCGCGAAAATGGATGAAGAGCCGGTCAAGGAACATCTGCTGATCACACGCTACAACCCAAGCCGCGTGCAGGAGGGGCAGATGCTGAGTGTCGATGATATCGTCGACCTGCTGGCCATTCCCTTACTCGGCATCATTCCGGAATCCCAATCAGTATTGGAAGCGTCGAACTCCGGCAAACCGGTTATCCTGGATGAAAAGAGCACAGCCGGCATCGCCTACAAGGATGCGATAGACCGCCTGCTCGGTGAAGAACGTCCGCATAAATTTATGGAAGTCGAGAAGAAAGGCTTTCTGAAACGGCTATTTGGATAAGGCTATGGGCATTCTCAACATCTTCAGACGTAAAGAATCCACGGCTTCCCTCGCCAAGGACCGTTTGCAACTGGTTATCGCCCACGAACGGACCAATCGCGCCGGCCCCGCCTACCTGCCGATGATGAAGCAGGACATCGTCAACGTGATCCGCAAGTACGTGCCGATCACCGAAGAGGAAGTCGTAGTCAATATGGAATCCGACGGTAACTGCGATGTTCTGGAACTCAATATTTCACTTCCGCAAGTCGCCAGCGCACGCTCTCCGGGCAAAAAATAGCCTTCTTCCGCGGCGGGCGAAGGATTGCCCTCCTGTGCCAAAAAACCAACAATGAATCAGCTGTAGCGGCCGTAGCTCACCTCGCCTTCGGCGATTTTTCGATCAACCGAGCCGCCTGCTAATTCCCTTTCGATCCAGTAATTAAGACCGCAGAGGCATACAATCCCGCCAAGAGATTGTCGCTTTTTTACAACTAACTAAATATTTTTTTATAAATCAATCTGTTATTTATTTGTTCCAGATCAATTCATGAGCAACCAATCCATTTTGCTTAACCTTTTTCACAACAAGCAGGGAATTCAGTAGTTTTTTTGTTGCATTAATCACACAAGCGTTCTAGAGTTAATTCCGTAGCTCGACGCTGTTCAACAAAAACACAACATTACTTTTTTTTTGAAGGAAAAAGCACATGAAACTTAGAAATTCTCTTATTGCAGTTGCTGTTGCCACGGCTGTAGCTGCACCTCTGACCGCCATGGCTGATGCCAGCATGTACGGTAGTGTTCGTTTGTCTGTTCGCGGCATCGATGCTGGCGACGACATGAAGTGGAACATTGCTAACCACTCTTCACGTCTCGGTTTCAAGGGCAGCGAAGAACTCGACAACGGCCTGAAAGCCGTTGCTCACTATGAATTGGGCGTAAACGCTGACCAAGCTATCTTCGCTACTGGCGCTTCAGCCAACCGACTCAGCTATGTCGGCCTGGAAGGCGGTTTTGGTGGTGTTTACCTCGGCGCTCAGTGGACTCCGTTCTACACCGTAGTTGGTGGTACCACTGACCAGTTCAACGCTGTTGGCGCAAACCACATTCACAGTACTGTTCGTACCGGCGATGCTTTGGCTTATGCAGGCACTTTCGGACCGGCCACTATTATCGGTGCTGTGGTCATGACCGACATGAACGAAACTGAAACTGATGAAATCGATATTTTCCAACTCGGTGCACAGTTCAATGCAGGCCCGGTTGCTGTTGGTATCGCTGTTGACCAACGCGCTGAAAGTGCTGGCGACGGTACTCGTTTCGGTCTGGGCGCCACTTACAGTGCTGGCGAAATGACTTTTGCGGCTGAATTTACAAGCTCCGAGGCCACTCTTGAAGGCGGCACTGAAGACGACGATGATGTCACCGGCTTTGAAATCTACGGTGGATTTGGACTCGGCAACGGTAACCTGATCCATGCTTCATTCGGTCAAACTGATGATGGCAACAATACACCGAACTCTATTTCCCTCGGTTACCAGAAGAAGCTTTCCAAAGCGACTCGCTTCTGGGTTGAAGGCATGATTGACGATCCGGATACAGACGCTGACGACACAACTACTGTTTCCATCGGTATGCGTCACGACTGGTAAGTCAGTTCAAACAATTAACACTGTGTTTAAGGGCGCCTTTCAGGCGCCCTTTTTTTATCTCCGCTGACAACTCAGGCAAACGACTCCCGGCCCATCCCCTACCACCTTGCCTATTGAAATCCATTCCCTGCTTGCGTAATTTACCGACTATCACCAGCCCTGACCGGCTTTCTTGACAGGAAAGCCTGTTTAAAAACCGGAAACAAATCCACATGAATACCCAACAACGCATCAGTGAAAAACTTCGCAACGGCCTGCAACCCAGCCATCTCGATGTCATCAATGAAAGTCACATGCACAACGTACCGCCCGGTTCGGAATCACACTTCAAGGTTGTGGTGGTGGCTGACGCATTCGACGGCAAGCTGCCGCTGGCCAGGCATCGCCTGGTCAATGCTCTGCTGCGAGAGGAACTCGACGGTGGAGTTCATGCGCTCGCGCTACACACCATGACCGATGCGGAGTGGCAGAAGAAACAGGGAAATGTAGCGGATTCACCGCCTTGCCTGGGAGGCTCCAAAGCCGGGGGATAGTTTTCCAGGCCGGTTTATGATTGCCGTAGTATTCGTTTCACCCTTGTTCTTTCGGCTTTTCCGGTCAATAAGACGAACGCATTTTGATCAAGCTGTGCAACCACCGCGGTCGGATTCCAGCCAGCGCGCGGGAATGACGCTCAGGAATTCCCTCGGATAACTTTCCCTGCACGTGATAGAGGATAAAACAATCCTCCGGACAATGAATGCGACAAGCTTAAGGGATGATGACCGGCATGCCGCGCCTGGCGTGGGTAAAGCCACCGGATTTATATTGACCCGGCAAAAGACGAAGCAGCTAGCGGGTTTTATCCGGTGCAGTCCCCGGACCTTGTCAACGCTGAGAAACCAGCAAGTTGGGCTGGCTATCCACCATTCGCTTATGCAAGGGTGTTATCTGGTGATTCATCCGCCACTCAAAGATTGTTGTATAGGCAGTCACGGCTCGCACATAGTTGCGCGTTTCGTTATAGGGGATCGTATCCACCCAGACATCCGCCGGCAGGGTGATGTCTTGCGGCAGCCAGCGATTCACGCGGTGCGGACCGGCATTATAGGCGGCAGTGGCAAGAATCTGATTGTCGTTGAATTTGTCCATCACAAAGCGCAGATAGGAGCTGCCGAGGCGGATATTGTTGTCGGCATGCGTCAGGTCGCCGGGGTGATTTTTGCCATGCCTTTTCGCGACTTCTTTGGCTGTCGCCGGCATAAGCTGCATCAGGCCAACGGCGCCGGCGCCAGACTGAATATCCTCGATAAAACCGCTTTCCCGACGCATGACGCCGAATATCCATGCCGAGTCCAGCCTGTTGTGACTTGACACCTCCTTGACCGTATCGACATGCGGCATGGGGAAACGCAGCGCCAGTGCATCTTTCTGGCCGGTTTTGGCTACCGTGAACACCGAGCGGTCCGCCCAGTTCCAGTCATAGGCGAGTTCGGCAGCGGCCAGCTGGCCTTCGGGCGTCAATGCCGATACGACATCCATCCAGTCGCGCCGCCCTTCCCAACCGAGCCCTGCATATTGGTATTCACGCGCACGAATCAGTTTCGCATCGCCCATCAGGCGGGCTTTGAGTGATTTTTCTGCGGCACTGCTGCCGTCGCTAATCGCATAGGGAAGGTCAAGCCGGTCAGCAGCCAGAAAACCGTGGTAGGAAAGCTCCTGTGCCAGCGTGCGGTAAATCTTTGTCGCTGTTTCCTTATCGCCCAACTGCTCGCTGGCGCGCGCCAGCCAGTATTGCCATTGACTGTCGTTCCGTTCGGAGTCGGGCAAATTGAGAATATCTCTTTTTACCACCTGCCAGTCGAGCCGTCGCATGGCGGTGCGAATCCGCCAGAAACGGGCTTCCGGACTCAAGTCCTCATCCTTCAAGGCATGCAGCCATTCGTGCGCCTGCGGAAGCTGATCATAGGCGGCCATGCGGGCGATCAGCTGCTCGACTGCGTGGCGCTGCGATTGACTGAATGCGTAACGCGATTTGATGCGGTTCCAGTAGGCGTGCGCCGACTCGGCATCACGCTTGGACCAGCGCTCGACCAGATTGACAAGAATGCGCCGGTTGATATCGGTGTCTTCACGCAGCTTGTCGTCTTTGGTCAGCGCTTTCTGCGGGTCTGGATAATAGTCGATCCAGCTGCGGATAAACTGTTTGTCCTTGCTGCTCAGATAGCCGAGCATCTGCTTCATATCTCCGGTCCGTCCTTTATCCATCAAACGATGAATCCGCGTCCAGACCATCGAGACACTGACCGGGTCATTCTTTTCCAGCTCGGTAAACGCCTGTTCGCAGGCCTCTGGCTGACTGCGAGGTATGAGCCACAACGTCCGGCTTCTGTCATCAAATGCATTGAGTTGGCCGGTTTTTACCTCGGCAAGCAATCTGTCACAGTCCGCCCCTTGTTGTCCGGCCCGGCCGGCTATCTGCAGATATTGCGGCCATTTTTTCTGCTCTGCCAATGCGTCCAGTAAATTGCGGCGCAGTTTGTTCGCCAGATCCCCGTCTTTGAAGCGCTTTTCGAAGGCATCGATAAGATCCAGATCCTGCACATCGGCGGAACTCCGCATCTGCTTGCGCAGGTGCTCGTATTCCAGATAGTGGGCAATCGGATAATCACCGAGCCTGGACTGAAGCTTTCTGAAGTGGTTGTATTTACCCTGTTGCAGGGCTTTGCGGGCATCCATGAATACCTGCCGCTGCTGGCGGTAAAAATCGGCGGAACCGTCATACGCTTCGTCAGACAGCACGTTCTTGACATGCAGAATGCCGAAAACGATCAACCCGCAGGATGCCAGCAAAATGCCGGGCTTGATATTAAAAGGCGTGAGTTTTCGCAATGAGATTTTCATAAAACAAACCGATGCAGCGCGTCTTGAGAACCCCGGACTTAAACAATCAGCAAGCAGGCCACTGAGGTTAGACCGATAGGGTTTTGAGGCAAAAGTCAGGCTAAGGCCCGTTCACACTTATGTGAACAGACCCTCGTTAAAAATATAGCTGACCGTGACCGATTTCGCAGAAATTTCATCCTTTAAGCGGCCAACCTGACCAGGGCATTAACCCCAGGATCGTATGAAATCATGGCTCGCCGATTACTCACGAACCGCCAGACTGACCGTATAATTCTTGCCCTGCTTGAGCTTTTTATAGTTACCGAACACCTCATTGAAAACCCGCTTGACGAAGCCGCGCAAACCGTTGACCGTCACCACGTATAATTTAGCGCCCAGCGGCATGCGTATCAGTGCATCGTAAAAGTACAGGTAAAACAGCTCCTTGCCCGCCTTGGCCGGCAGATTTGACACAACCACGTCAAAGCGCTGCTCACGTGGAATTTCACTGAAGCCGTTACTGAGGAAGATATCCGTATTCCGAATGCCGTTGATGGCGGCATTTTTTTGAGAAAAATCCACCGCCACATAGTCCTTGTCGATCAATACACTGCGTCCAGCCGGCGCCAACCTGGCCATGGTCAGGCCCAGCGGCCCGTAGCCGCAGCCAAGATCGAGACAATGGTCGGTTTCGCCAATTTCCAGATAATCGAGCAGCAGGCTGCTGCCTTCGTCGATAGCACGTGGAGAAAACAATCCCCAGGTGCTGTGAAACTCAAATTCGAAACCACGCAACTGCGCGTGGAAAACAATATCGTTACGCAATCGTTCGATGCTTTCCGGAACATTGACGATCATTTATTTTCCTTATGATTACAAAGACTTAAATTGAACCAGGCAATAAAGACAAAAAAACGGTGCTGTCGGCGATAAATAAGTCATGCCGCTATGACATCTCCCGGCTCTGTTATACACTGAAAGCCATAGACTCACAGCCCTATAAACAAACAAAAATAGCAACCAGGAGGTAAATCTCTATGCGCATCATTCTTCTCGGCGGCCCGGGGGCCGGCAAGGGAACACAATCGGGATTTATAACCAAAAAATACAAAATCCCCCAGATCTCCACCGGCGATATGTTGCGCGCTGCGGTCAAGGAAGGCACGCCTCTCGGTATCGAGGCCAAAAAGGTCATGGATGCCGGAGAACTGGTGTCGGACGATATCATCATCGGTCTGGTCAAGGAAAGAATCGCCAAACCCGACTGTGAAAACGGTTTTCTGTTCGACGGCTTTCCGCGTACTCTCGGCCAGGCCGAAGCGCTGAAGAATGCCGGCATCGAT
>JAGRHW010000086.1 GCA_020444765.1 Gammaproteobacteria bacterium
GTGCTGCCACGCGGTACTGAAATATATGCAGGCTCAGGCTTCCGGGGTCATCGTAAACGTCTCGTCCATCGCCACGCGCGGACTGAATCGCGTCCCCTATGCCGCGGCTAAAGGCGGGGTCAATGCGATGACCGTCTGCATGGCTTATGAAAATTCGGCGCACGGCATTCGTATCAATGCCGTCGCGCCAGGCGGTACCGATGTGGGCGAGCGCCGTATCCCGCGCAATACGGATAAACAGAGCGATCAGGAGCGCATCTGGTATCAGCAGATTGTCGATCAGACGATCGACTCCTCGTTCATGAAACGCTACAGTTCGCCGGATGAACAGGCCAGTGCGATATTGTTTCTGGCCTCTGATGAAGCGTCTTACATTACCGGTACCGTGTTACCTGTTGGAGGCGGTGACCTGGGTTGATTTCCTCCCGGCAGTCTTTCCCTGTGTAAAAGAGAGCCGGTCTTCCGTTGAACAAGCAGAAGGTGCAGCTAAACGGCTTGGCTTTTTTGAGAAACCACGGGCCAGTTAATTAAAATTACACCGGATATCGCAATGAACACACCTGCCGAAACCGGCAGGGTCAGCTTTTCGCCGAGAAGTACGATTCCCAGCATCACGCCGATAGCTGCGCGCAGATAGGCCTGGCTCGCCACGCCCATGGAGCCGATGGTGCGCAGCAGTCGAAAGTAAATCATTAATGCAAATCCGGTACAGAAAATCGACAGTGCCAGCGCTGAGAAAATAGCCTTATTTGAAGGCGTCAGGGAAAACGGCTGTTCGACGAGCAGTGCCAAGGGTACGAGTACGGCGGAAGCCCAGATCATGGTTCCGGCCGAGCTTACCACGGGGCTGAGGTTTGAAAAGCGCCTGCCGTAAATCGCCGCACAGGCATAAAGCGCTGCACCGCTCAGGCAGGCGATTTGACCGGCCACCTGTACACCAAGTCCTTTGACGACATCGCTTCCGACGATCAATACGACGCCGGATAAACCAAGTATGGCGCCAAACAGCTTGCTTGCTCCAAGCCGCTCGTGCCGGGTCACGACAGCGGTAAAGATGAATACGAATACCGGTGATGTCGAGTTGAGCACACTGGCAAGTCCGGCATCGACGTAGCTTTGTCCCCAGGCGAGAACCGTCCAGGCAGCGATGCTGTTGAAGAAAGCCTGAATCAATAACATCCGCCAGGTTTGAACGCCGCGAGGCAAACGCTCATGACGCCACATCATCACCAGGATCAGGAACAGCATTGCGCCGAACACCCGTATCGCAATCAAAGTGAGCGGCGGAATTTCCATGACAGCGATTTTTATAAACAGATAGGATGAACCCCAGAGTAATGCCAGCAGTCCCAGCAGCGGCAGTTCTGTTTTGAGGCTCGCGGCCTTGTTCATGATTCGTGTGCCGCCCTGCTGTCATGCGGCGCTTCGCGCCGGTCGAACATGCCATAGTCGCGGATCACCTCGGCGATGCGTATGCGATAGTCCTTGAAAATCGTCGTCCGGCCGCTGGATTGCGCTTCCCGGTGTGCCTGCAGCTTACGCCATTGCCTGACAGCGTCCTCGTCACGGAAAAACGACAGGGACAGGATCTTGTCCGGATTATTCAGGCTCTGGAATCGTTCCACGGAAATAAAACCGTCCACCTTGTCGAGCAGCGGGCGGAGCTCGGCGGCGATATCCAGATAATCCTGTTTGTGCCCGTCGCCAGGCTCTACTTCAAAAATGACGGCGATCATTTGATTGCTCCATGGGGTGCGGAAACAAGCTTTAAAAACGTGCGGTCCTCGCGCAGCAGAAATTTCTCTACCTGGGCGAATCGATAGTTTTCCCGACCCAGTGGATCTTCGGCGAGTCGGGCACGGTAAGCCTCATAGTCGGCAAGGCTGTCGATGTGGTAGATGCCATAGGCAAGCGTGCTGGAACCTTCATGCGGCGCAAAATAGCCGACCAGATCCGCGCCGCATCGCGGGATGGCCTGCCCCCAGTTTCGTGCGTACTCGATAAACTGCTGTTTCTTGGTCGGGTCGATCTGATAGCGTATAACGCAGGTCAGCATGCGTCGTCTCCTGGTACTCGGTTTAGGGAGAGCCAGTATAGGACTTTACTTTCCAGGAATGCTTCGGCTACCATCGAACTATGGAAGGAAGCCCTAACATTGCACGCATTGGCGCATTGCTGGGTGATACCGCGCGTGCCAATATGCTGACCGCCTTGATGAGCGGTAAGGCGCTGACGGTCAGCGAGCTGGCGCGCGAGGCAGGCGTCACGATTCAAACCGCGAGTGCTCATTTGTCCAAACTGGAACACGGCGGCCTGCTACGATTGCGCAAACAGGGTCGTCACAAATTTTTTGCGCTGGCGAGTGATGAGGTGGCGCGGGTTCTTGAAAGTCTGATGGGCCTGGTCGAGGGCGCGAATCGTTTACGGGTCCTGACCGGACCAAAAGACGTTGCTCTTCGCAAGGCGCGTGTCTGCTATAACCATCTGGCTGGCGATATGGGTATTCAGTTATACGAAAGCCTGCTCGCTCAAGGTTATATCGTACGACGAGGAGGGCAGCCGGTTCTGTCTGACACCGGGCAAGACATGGTCGTCGGCTTCGGCATAGATCTCGCGCATTTGCAGACCGGTAAATCGCCTCTTTGTCGCGAATGTCTCGATTGGAGTGAGCGCAGATCGCACCTGGCCGGCAGCCTTGGGCGCGCTTTTCTTGGCCGACTGGAAGAGCTCCGTTGGCTCAAGCGGGACGAAGGAACGCGAATACTGAAATTTACAAAACAAGGCGAACTGGCATTCAACAAAACCTTTCCGCTCTGAATTATAGCGGACAGGCGGATTGCTTTGTCTGAACAGCCAATCATTCATTTACACTGACTTGTATTAAGGAAACCGGTTTGGGAACGATTGTCTTTGAGAGCCTGTTACCGGTTTTTCTGGTAATTGCAGTTGGTTTGGGGCTGCGTAAATCCGGGCTGGTGCCGGAGGATCAGTGGCACGGTATCGAATTACTGGGTTACTGGCTGCTGTTTCCGGTGCTGGTACTGATATCCCTGATCAATATGGACCTGTCGAATCTGGATCTTGGATCGATCAGCAAAGGATATTTGTTTGCGGTCATTCTGCAGATTATCCTGGTCTGGCTGATGCGCAGGCCGCTGCATCGTTTTCTGGGGATCGGAGACAGAAGCTTCAGCTCGATTTTTCAGACGTCGACGCGCTGGAACGGTTTTATCGCGCTGGCGATAGCCGCCAAGTATGCCGGTGATCAGGGGCTTGCAATTGTCGCGCTGATTATGGCGATCACGGTGCCGGTGTTGAATTTCGTGAATATTATCGTGCTGACCATCTGCGCCAGCGAGCAGGCGGCGACGGTCAGAACGACGCTGATCAATACCCTTAAGGTGCCATTGATCTGGGGGGCCTTGCTCGGGCTCGGAATCAATCTGCTGGCAATACCGGTATATGAGCCGCTGATGGTTGGTCTGGATATTGTCGGCAGGGCCGGGCTAGGAATCGGTCTGCTGACCGTCGGCGCGGGTATTCGCATCAAGGCCATGCTGGATGCCAAGACCACGGTGTTGATCGGTATTGTCGCCAAGTTGTTTATTTTTCCGCTGCTGGTTTTTGCCGGTTGTATGCTGTTTGGCGTCGACGGGCTGGCCTTGCAGGTCGCCATGCTGTCGGCATCCGTATCGACGGCGATGAACGGCTATATACTGGCCCGCAAGATGGGCGGTGATGCCGATCTGTATGCAGCGACCGCATCGCTACAGGTTGTCGTATCCATGTTCAGCATCCCGTTTATTTTTTGGGCGGTCAGTAGCACGGTATGAATTTTCCGGAACACAGATCATGACCGCGATCCCCCTGAACACCGCCACCTGTACGGCTGTCGTGCTGAGCCAGTTCGATACGGGTACAAAAATGCTGTTGATGAAGCGGGCCAAGGAAGGCTACTGGTGTCAACTGGCCGGTAATATCGAGCAAAACGAAACCGCCTGCCAGGCCATCGTACGCGAAGTCAGCGAAGAAATTTCCTGCCAGGTCAAAACGCTGTACTCGGCCGATTTTATCGTGCAGTTCTACGAGCCGGAGCTGAACAGGATGATGATGTCGCCTGCCTTCGTCGTGTTTATGGAAAGTGACGTACCGATAATACTTAACGAAGAACACACCGACTACCGCTGGTGCACACTCGATGAAGCCAAAGCGCTGCTGCCATTTCCCAATCAGCGGACTCTGTTCGACCATGTGTGGAAAAATTTTGTCGAACAGACGCCTTCTGAATTCATGAAGGTGGCGCTGGACTGAAATGCAAGCCAGGCATATTTTTGACTGTTGTGGTTAACAAGGCAATCGATAAGTATGAATGAACCCAAACCAGGATCAAAACCGGAATGCCTGTTGCTGATAGGCACGTATTGCCCACACTGCCCGCAGGTGTTGGCGGCCCTTGGCGATATGATAAAGCAGGGGGAAATCAGCCGCCTGACGGTGGTCAACATCGAACAGCAGCCGGAACTGGCCGGGGAACTCAATATACGTTCGGTACCGTGGATTAAACTCGGTGACGTCGAGTTGACAGGCTTGCATTCTCTGCAGGAACTGCGGCAATGGGCGGGCAGCGCCGGAACGGTCGACGGCATGGTTTTGTATCTCAATGAATTACTGACCACGGCGCGTCTGCCGGAGGCCATTCAACTGGTAAAAGACAAGCCCGAATACCTTAAGGGAATCATGTCGATACTCGGCAACCAGGACGCGAAAATCAATGTGCGGGTCGGTATCGGCGTCATCATGGAAGAGCTTCAGGGCAGCGCGGTTTTACGCGCTTACCTGGATCAACTCGGTCAACTTACCCGCCACCAAGCCGCGCCGGTACGCAGCGACGCCGCCCACTACCTGTCCCTGACCGGAAGCCCTGACGCCAAACCCTATCTGCAAGCGCTGTTGAATGACGACAGCGCGGAAGTCCGGGAAATCGCCGAAGACGGGCTGGCCGAGCTGGAGGCATAACGATGTTACCTTGCTAACCGGGCAGCCTGCGCCAACAGCAGAAACTTATTACGGGTCGAGCAATTCGATCCAGTGTTGCACCGGTATTTTGGCCTTGCTTTGCAGATGCATCTGGCAGCCCACATTGGCGGTCACTACGCAATCCGGCTTGTCGATACTGAGTGCATCAAGTTTGTTGCGCAGCAGGCGCTGGCTCAATTGCGGTTGAAGAATCGAATAGGTGCCGGCGGACCCGCAGCATAAATGCCGCTCGCGCGTTGAGGCCAGATTGAAGCCGGCTTTTTGCAGGATCGATTCGACTGCGCCGTCGAGTTGCAGCGCGTGTTGCAAAGTGCAAGGACAATGCACGGCGATTTTTTCTTCGCCGGGCTTGAGGTTCAGTCCCGATAAGTCCTCGTCGAGCAGCACCTCGCTCAAATCCTTCGACAGTGAAGAAACCAGAGCGGCCTTGGCGGCGTAGTCGGCGTCGTCGCGCAACAGATGACCGTATTCGCGGACCATCGCGCCGCAACCCGAGGCGCTGAAAATAATCGCTTCGGCGCCCTGTTCGATGAGCGGCCACCAGGCGTCGATATTACGCTTGATAAAGCCCAGCGCCTCGCCCGGCGCACCGAGATGCTGGCTGACCGCGCCACAACAGCCGGCAGCCGGTGTACGCAGCAGGCTGATACCGAGGCGGTCGAGCACGCGTGCCGCGTGGGCGTTGGTGTCAGGTGTACTTGTGGCCTGTACGCAACCCTCGAGCACCAGCATGTGGCGTGCGTGTTTCCGAGCCGGCCAGGCCAAGGGTCTGGCGACTGGCGGAATTTTTTCCTTCACTGTATCAGACAGCAGCGGTTTGAACGGTTGTGCCAGTTTTATCAGGGTTGCGAACCGTTTTGGGTACGGCAGCACCTTGCGCAGCCCCCAACGCAGGGCGCGTTCCCGCAACGGACGCTTGAGCTGCGCCTCGACCAGATTGCGACCGATATCGATCAGACGACCGTATTGCACACCTGACGGGCAGGTGGTTTCGCAACTCCGGCAGGTCAGGCAACGGTCCAGATGGCGCCGTGAGCGCTCGCTGACCTGGCCGGTTTCGAGAAACTGCTTGATCAGGTAAATGCGGCCGCGAGGACCGTCCCGCTCATCATTGAGCATCTGGTAGGTCGGGCAGGTTGCGGTACAGAAACCGCAATGGACGCAATTTCTCAGGATACGCTCGGCTTCCCGGCCGTCCGCGCTGTCGAGAAAATGCCGGATAATGTTGGTCTGCATGGTTAACTCACTTCATAACCAGGTATAAAGCCGCCCTGGATTAAACAGGTGTTTGGGGTCAAAGCTGTATTTGAGTCGCTGTTGAATCGATTGCAGCGCGGTGGCCTGCGGGTGGTTGACCTCGCCATGGCGATCGCCGCCTTTGAAGAGCGAGACCTTGCCCGACAGGGTTTCAGCCAGCGCCGCCATCGAAATCAGCTCGTCCCTGGCGCGAACCCAGCGTTGCGCGCCGCCCCAGTCGATCAGCCAGTCGGCTTCGTGCATTACCGGCTGCGCGGTGGGTTTGACCGAGAAACGCCATAATGGCGTGTCGCCGAGGAAAAAATCCAGCTTGTGATCGCGCAAGTCGCGCCAGAAAGTTTCGCCTTCCTCGAGTTGGCTGTAACCCCACTGTTTGGCGGTCGCGTCAACGGCCGAGCGTGCGCCGGCCAGGCGCAGGTACAGGTGGCCGTCATACCAGCAGGCGCCGGCCAGCGGCTTGGGCAGGGTCGACAAGCGGTTCATCGTGTCGATCGCCTCGGCCACCGGCATTTCCTCGACCAGTGTCAGCACGTGCGCGGGTTTCGGCATAACCTTGAGGCTGATTTCGGTGATCACGCCGAGGCAGCCCATGGCGCCGGCCTGCAGGCGGGATACATCGTAACCGGCGACGTTTTTCATGACTTGCCCGCCGAACCGCAGGTGTTCACCACGTCCGTTAAGCAGGCGGATACCCAGTACCTGGTCACGTACCGAGCCCCACCACGGGCGGGCCGGACCGGACTGATTACAGGCCAGCGTGCCGCCGATCGTCGCGCCGCTTGCGTAATGCGGTGCCTGGAAAGACAGCATTTGTCCCTGTTCGTCGAGCGCCTGTTCGATTTCATCAAGTCGCGTGCCCGCGCGTGCGGTCAACACCAGTTCGACCGGCTGGTAGCTGACGATTCCGCTATGCCCGCCGGTGTGCAGTGGTATGACGTTATCAAGCGCACGTCCCATAAAGGACTTGCTGCCGCCACCGACGATATTCAGCCTGGCGCCATCGGTCAGCGCGGTTTGTATTTGCTCGGTTAATTGCCTGCTCAGATCAGGCATGACGGTGCTCCGTGCCGCCCGGTGCCTGCAAGGAGCGGTATTCCTGACAGCTTTTCAGTAACGGCACGCCCTTGCCGGGGTTGAGTGTGCAAGCGGCGTCAAACGCCAGTTTGATCAGATTGAACTGAGTCAGCTCAAGTTCGCTGAACTGTGCCGGCATCTGACGGATTTTTTCGATGCCGACACCATGTTCGCCGGTAATACAACCCCCTGCTGCCACGCAGAGTTCCAGAATCCGGCCGCCGAATTCCTCGGTTTTCTCGAATTCACCGGGTATGTTGGCGTCGAACAGAATCAAGGGATGCAGGTTGCCGTCACCGGCGTGAAACACATTGGCAACGCGCAAACCGTAGCTGCGGGACATGTCCTGAATCCGTGTCAGTACATGTGCCAGCTGGCCGCGGGGGATGGTGCCATCCATGCAGTAATAATCGGGCGACAGACGACCGACCGCCGGAAACGCTGCCTTGCGACCTTTCCACAACAACAGACGTTCGTCCTCGCTTTTCGAGGTACGCAGCGACACCGCGCCGAATTCACCAAACAGGTTTTCTACTGTATCGATGTGCTCCTGCACTTCTTCGGCGGTACCGTCGACCTCGCACAGCAGCAGCGCCTGGGCGTCGGTCGGATAACCGGCGTGGACAAAATCTTCGGCGGCGATGATGGCGTGGCTGTCCATCATTTCCAGCCCGCCCGGAATGATACCGCGCGCGATGATGCCGCTGACCGCGTCACCGGCCTGCTGCACGCTGTCGAAGGCGGCCATCACGACACGCGCCTTTTCTGGTAACGGCAGCAACTTGACGGTGATTTCGGTAATGATGCCGAGCAATCCTTCGGAGCCGGTGATCAGGGCCAGCAGGTCCATACCGCAACTGTCGAGGCCGTCGTTGCCTATGATAAGCCGGTCACCCTCGACGGTAATCATTTCAAGCTTGAGAATGTTGTGCACCGTGAGGCCGTACTTGAGGCAATGCACGCCGCCTGAATTTTCCGCAACATTACCGCCTATGCTGCAGGCGATTTGCGAGGATGGGTCGGGGCCATAGTAAAGCCCGTGCGTAGCGGCGGCTTCGCTGATTGCGAGGTTACGCACGCCGGGCTGCACGCGCGCGCTGCGCGCCAGCGGGTCGATCCCGATAATGTGGTTGAAGCGGGCCAGTGACAGCACAATACCGTCCGGATCAGGCATCGCCCCGGCGCACAGGCCGGTGCCCGCGCCGCGAGCCACCACCGGCACGGCATGCTGGTGACAGATACGCATGACCTGCTGTAGCTGCTCGATATTTTCCGGCAGCACCACCAGCATCGGCATTTCACAGTACATCGACAGGCCGTCGCATTCGTAAGGCTTCTGGGTTTCCGCATCGGCAATGACATAGTCCGGGTCGATAAACTCCCGCAACAGACGGGCGAGTTCGGCTTTGCTGATTTTCTCGCGTGTGCTCATGATTCTATTTGTACGTTGGGTTTTACCCGCCGCTGCTCAGGCGGGTGGGGCCGATCTTGCAGAAATACTCAGGCAGTGCGCTGATTCGAGAAATGCGCTATGCCCGCCTGGGCGCATTGCATATCCTGCTGTGGGGTGCCGGAGCTCAAACCGATGCCGCCAACCACCTCGCCGTCGACGATTACCGGCAGGCCGCCGCCGACTACGCACAGGCGACCGCCCATCGACGTGTGAATGCCGAACACCAGGTTGCCGGGTACGCAAGCCTGGTTGTACTCGTGAGTGGCCTTGCGCGCTGTTGCGGCGGTGAAGGCTTTATCCTGGGCGATGGTAACGCTGGAGGTCTTGCCGCCATCCATGCGTTCGAAAGCGATCAGCACGCCGGACTCATCGGTAACGGCAATGCACATCGGCACGCCGATCTCAACAGCCTCGGCGCGTGCACCTTCGATCAGCAGCTGCGCATCGGACTGGGATAGCCGTCTGATAGTTAACACAAAAAATCTCCTTTCAATACATGCAAATCGATCGGCTGAAACAGGCCGTCGCCAGGGGCCGGAGCAACAACCGGCGGCTGCCACTCCAGCTCACTACTTAACTTGCCCGCTTGACGATGGTGACCAGGCCGGCTTCCGGATCGATCTCCAGCTCATCACCCGTATTGATCAGGCTGGTGATATCGCCGTCCTCGAAGCGGTCACACAGGGTCAGGTCGGCCAGAGCCGCGCCCTGAATCAGGATCGTGTTGGCGGCGTTGAACAGGATCGCCTTGGGGGTAACGCCGCGCGACTTCATTTCATGCAGCATCCACGCTGAGGCCACACCGCCCTTGGCGGTATTCAGCACCAGAATTTTGTCCTGATAGGACTGGCCGTACAGCTTGTGCGCCGGACGCGAGAACACGCCGTTGATGCGGTCGAGATCATAGCGGGCGGAAAAATTGTCGCTGGCGACCAGGGCTTCGCCCCGTACCTTGCCGCCGACGCCCTGGTGACATTTCAGTTCAGTGTTCATACGATTTCTCCTGCGACTGCGGAAGCGACGCAGCGCTCCATGTTGACCAGCGCCGGCTGGTAACCGTAACCCGCAATGATGTTGACTATTTTGGCGGAATTGCTCAGCAGATTTTTCCAGCCGTTGGCTTCAGCCATTTCACGCGCGAACTGCTGGTAAAAACAGGTGCCGCGTAACACTTTGGCGCCGCAGGCCTCGATGGTTTCGGTAATGCCCATGCGGTCGCACTCGGTGCCGACACTGGCGGGGGTGCAGACAATCATCGCCGTGTTCTTGTGGATGGTTTTGCCCTTGACCAGGTCGGCGACCTGCTGCATTTCCACCAGCGACAGTTGCGGCGCGGCGAACACCACCACGTCGACCTTGTCGCCCACGTTGCCGTAACTGCTGCGCAGCGTGTCGAGATCGGCCTTGCTTATATCCTGCGCCTTGGGCGGCTCGCCGCGACAGACGGCGGCCAGGTCGGGTGCTTCCGGGGTGACGCCGACGATATGGAACAGCGGTGACGAACCGAAGCTTGCCATCGCCGCACCGAAATGTTTGAGATCGTCCGAGGTCGGCGTGAAGCTGATGCCCTCGATCACCGGCACTTCCCAGTAGGAACCGCTCAGACGGCCGATCAATGCGCCGAGCAGACCCCACTCGGTCAGGTCTCGCGGCTGGTGACGCACGACGAAGCGCTTGGTCGCCTTGCGGTGTTCCTCGAGGTGCAGGCCGTAGCGCGGCGTTCTGCCGGTCAGGCCGGCGGCCAGTGAAGACGGTCCGCCCTCGAAGTTGGAATAGGCACCGCACACGCTGTTGCAGTAAATCACCACGCCGGTATCGCCAAAGGCCACATGATCACCAAGCACCGGCGCCATGACCGTCTGATAGTTGATGCAGGTGTTGGTCATCAGGATGCCGAGTTTTTCACAGGCCGCGATGGTGCGGCGCTCGAGATCGGCCATGCTTTCGGTCTGTCCGAGTTCCTTGTAGTAACTCAGGTCGACGCCACGCGGGTCGGTAATCATCGGGATGCTGACCCGGCGCTCGGCTTCACCGTAACCGGCCAGGCCTTCGAGGAACTCGACGCCGGCAACGCCCAGCGACTCCGGGTCGGCCATCATGTGCGCCTGGGAAACGGGGACGAGGTCTTCGGCGTCGAACGCCTGGCCGACGCGAACCATGTGTTCCATCGCCCAGCGTTTCGGTTCGCCCAGCTCGCCCGCGAGCATGGATTTTTCATAATCGTTTAATTTCACCGCTTTGACCCTCCTTCCGGTCGGACTGCTTTTACAGCGTTTTTCATGGTCGATACCTACTTCATTGAATTGGGGAGCCAGAGAACGATCTCCGGGAAGAAATACACGACATAAAGCATCGCGATCTGGATCAACAGGAAGGGCGCGGCACCCTTGGCCAGCTTCCACAAGTCGATCCTGGAAATGCCGTGAATCGTGAACAGGTTGACGCCTATCGGTGGCGATATCTGCGCGATTTCCATCGCGATGGCCGCGAAAATGCCGAAGGTT
>JAGRHW010000087.1 GCA_020444765.1 Gammaproteobacteria bacterium
GCTGGATCCCCGACAAAAGCACTCGGGGATGACGTTTGTGCTGATAAAGAAGTTACCCAGGTGTTGGATGACAGTGACGTTTATTGCAGTATTGCCGAATAATGTTAGGTGGTCCTTAGCCTGCGCTCTGCAGATGACGGCTCTGGCGCCGGCGGGCTTTGCCGGTGCTGCTGTCGTGGTCGTCGTAAGGTGTACAGGAGGCGGGCGTCGGTACCAGGAAGCGGCCTTTTTGTCCGCTAGAGGCAAAGTCCTGCTCCAGGGCCGCGAGCGCCAGCGTGGGTTCTATCGCCAGCGCTTCGGTCATGGCGATATACAGGTAATCGAACAGCTTGCGCAACGCGATGCGGTGGGTCTGGCCGCATTGCGCGAAAACTGATTCGCTGACCGTATAAAACGCGTCGAAAGGCGCCGCCGATGCCATGATCAACGCCAGCGATTGTCCGAATCTCCCGGAATTGGCAATCAGATCCCAATAGCGGGCAAAACGTGAAAACATCTGCAGCGTCGCGAAATCTATCGTCGAGGTGCTGAGCACATTGTAGGGTGGGTCAGGGTTGTAACGCATATCGAAGTGCGCGGTATGTCGGCTGATCGGCGTGCCGGGCAGCCGCTTGAGGATACCGAGTTGTATTTCGTGCGGATCGAGTTGCCACAATGTGTCAAAGCCCGCGGCAAAACTTTGCAGGCTTTCGCCGGGCAGTCCGAAGATCAGGTCCGCATGACGAACGGCCGGCTCATTAACCGCATGAATATGCGCGTGGGTGTGGTCGCGAATCCAGCGGATATTCTCCGCGGTTTTTTGATTGTCCTGGCGGCGACTGATCAGCGCTTGCACGTCTTCGTTAAAGGTTTGCACGCCGATTTCAAACTGCAGCGAGCCGGGCGGAAATGTCGGCAGAATATCTTTCAGCGCGTCCGGCAGGCGGTCCGGAATCAACTCGAAGTGCAGAAACAAATCGTCCTGCCGCAGTTTTTCCAGAAAAAATTCAAGAATCCGCAGGCTTGCGCCGGTTTTCAGATTAAACGTACGATCGACGAACTTGAAATGACGTGCGCCGCGTTCGTAGAGTGCCTGCATTTCCGCGAGAAAAAGATCCAGCTCGAACGGGGTTGCGGTTTTATCCAGCGCCGACAGGCAGAACTCGCATTTGAACGGGCAGCCGCGCGACGCCTCGACATACAGCACGCGATTGCGGATATCCTCGTCGCTGTAAAGCGCATAGGGCAGCTGCAGAAACGGCAGGGGCTCCGGATGGGCATCGATGACTTTGTCAGCCGGTTGCTCGCCGTTCAGTAATTGCCGGCAAAGCCGGGCGAAAGCCAGATCGGCCGGGCCGGTGATCAGGTAATCGGCGGTTTCGGTGATCGCCCGGCCGGCGTACTCGTGGCTGACTTCGGGACCGCCGATGATAATTGTCAGCGCCGGGCGGATCGTTTTCAGCAGTGAGACGACCCGGCGGGTTTCCTCGATATTCCAGATATAGACGCCGAAACCAACGATAGCGGGGTTTTTCGCGAGAATGTTCTCGGCGATTGTTTCGGCCTGCTGATTGATGGTGAATTCCAGAATCCTGCTCGAGGCCGCGAGTTCGCCCAGATTGGCCTGCAGGTAGCGCAGGCCGAGCGAGGCGTGAATATAGCGGGCGTTAAGCGTGCTGAGAATGATTCGGGGCATCTGCCTGGGATCGCATCGGTGTCGGAGCCCGAGTATATGGGCTGCGGCGGTGCTTGGCCAATGCCGGCCCTGGGGATTTTTGCATCGGACAAAAAAACAACCCGGACTGACCGGGTTGTCGTGGGTGGGTCTGATCGTGTCGATCAGGCGTCCGGATCGCGGTACACCAGATACATTTCGGTGGCGTCGTTACTGTTTTTCCAGTTCGACTTGAACACCCCGATGCGGCCGTTGCGGTTGGTGGCGAGGTGCGGCTGGTTGTAGTAATTGCCGTTGATCTCGGAGCCGTCCCAGCCGAACAGTTGTATCAGTTCCGAACCGTCGGTCTTGATGCCGAACAGGGTGAAGGGGCCGCCGTCGTCGTCATTGGAGATATACACCACGCCCGGCGTGCGGTCCGTGGCTCTGGCCGACAAGTGGCCGGACAGCGAATCGGGACTGTTGCGGAACCGGCCCGAACCACCGAGAACCTCGGTATAGGCATTGTCCGACAGACGCCATTTACCGACCGTGGTGCGCGATGTGTCGGGTTCCAGCCAGCCGACCGAGAACCAGCACTCGTCACCGTTCTCGTCCCAGCCGATATCGCCGTGTTGAGCGTTGGTGATGCGGCGGATAAAGTTCATGTCCCAGTCGTACAGCAAGACTTCGCGCACGCCCTTGTGGTAGGACACGAGTATGTAATCGCCGGAGCGGGATACCGACACCCAGTCCAGCTCCGAGAAGCTGCGGCTCAGGGTTTTCTCGATATAGCTGTCGTTCTCGATATCGTAGGCGGTAACCCGGACACTGCCATTGTCATTGGATGAAAAGGCAACCTTTTTGTCGTCGTCCGAAATGTCGCCCTCGGACTGACCGATCTTGATGGCGTACGGAAAGGTCCGCAGAACGATTTTTTCATCGGTCAGGACATTGGTCTTGGCGAAACTTTTCTGATCCTGATGATCGATGATGTAAATCCACTCGTCTTCGGTATTGGCCCAGATGGCTTCACCGGAACCGGCTTCCTGAATTTCACGAACGAAGCTACCGTCGGCCTTCCACAGTCCGCGCCAGCGCCAGCCGCCGTTGCCGAGGATATACGTATCGTTCTTGCTGAACGGATGGTGGCGCGGATAGGTATGGCTCAACTGCGAATCATTGCCGTCGTAGAAGTTCGGCATATCGCCGCTGACAGCCCGGCCATAGTCGGAAATGCGTTTTACCACCGTGCCGGTATCGCTGAGCTTGACTTCTGCACCGAGTGCTGGCTTGCCCGGCAGATTGACCGCCGGTGCCGTGAAGGAGATAAACGGCAGTGCTTTTACGCCGCCGGTGGCCGCGCTGACTTCGGTGCCGGAATCCGTATCCGGTGTCGTGGTATCGGTCGTGTTCTGAGCGGGCGGCGTGGAGTTGCTTGGGGCAGGTTCCGACGTGGTATTGCCGGAACCGTTGGAAGCGGATTCCGTGGTGTTGTCCGAACCGCCCGAGGCCGACTCTGTGTCGCCATCCGAACCGTTTGCTGCCGGCGAAGTGACAACCTCGGAAGCGTTTTCTTCCTCGGTCACTTCTTCCGTTTCGCTGCCTTGCTGGGTTTCGCCGGAAGTTTCAGACTCCGGTCCGATGGCCGAACCCGTATTCGGTTCGTAGGTGCTGGGTTCGTAGGTGCCGGACTCAACAGTGCCGGTGCCTCCCGACGCTTCATCGACGTTGTTATCGCCAACCCAGTGCTGCTCCGAAGCGGCACCGACAAGGTCTGACATGCTGTCTTCGCCATCGCCACAGGCGGACAGAGCCAAAGAAGTCAACAAGGCCAATGACAGGTGTTTGGTGAATCGATTACTGGTAAATGCAGAAGTAAAATTGCCAGCGTTGCTGGACTTTATAGTCTGTACGCGCATTGAGCGTATTTGGCAAGCCAGGCTTGCCACCTCCCCGAATGGCGGTGGTACCTCGTTGGGTCCACTGCTCTATTTATTGTTGTTATCGTCAGATCCGAATTGCTTCGGTCTTGCTTGTTTTGTCTTTGGGGTTATCGACGCTGATTTTGCATCTCTTGACGGTCCGGGAATAAAACTGTGAAGGCGTAGACTGCCGGGGGCAGATACGCTGATTTATGGCTGAAGTAATCTATCCAGTTGAATAAAAAGCAGTTTTATTCCTTCAAATAAGGCTTGGGCGATCATTAAATATCTGCAATGGCCCCTTGTCCAGGGCTGCGGCGAAGGCTTGCCCGCGCTGGAATGGTTTATAATCCGGTGACTCAAGATGGAATAACCGCGCATTTTCGCCGGAGTGATCGGCCCGCCCGGCAATTCCCCGAATGGATAAATCATGAAGAAACGATTACTGAATTTCGCCGCCGGCCTGAGCCTGCTTGCGGTATCGGGTTTATCGGGCGCGCTGGCCGACAGTGGCTGGTACGGCGACGTTGCCGCCGAGGTCTATGATATCCGCATCGACGGGCAAAGCTATTTCCCACGCCAACTGAAGATCAGCGCCGGTCACTGGCTGCTGCGTGATATCGGTCTGGAGCTGCACGCCGGTAGCAGCATTGGCTCGGACAGCTCGGATGGCTTCGAGCTTGAAACGGCAGCTTACCAGGGCGTGTCGATACGCTGGCAATCACCACGGCGGTTTATCGCCAAGGCCTATATTCTGACCGGCTACGGGCGTCTGCAGCTCGACGGCAGTCTCGATGATACCGGCTTCCCGGGTAAGGAGTGGTTTTCCGGACCGGTGCTCAGCCTTGGTCTGATCTTTCCGTTCAGTGAACGCTCGGGCTGGAACGCGGGGCTCAGTTACAACCATTATTTTCTCGAAGATGATCTGAAAATCGAAGGCATCAATGCGGTATTGCGTTATGAGTTCTGAGCGAAAACTGTTTTTCAGCATCGTCGGCATTTGGCTTCTGTTTCTCCAGGCTTGCAATAATAATGACGACGTCGATAAATTCCTGCAGGCTTCCGATGCCGCCAGACTCGATCTGGCCAGTGTCAGCATCAGCGCGGACAGGGTGCTGGTCAACGCCGGCGAAGACGCGCAGTTTTCCGCTCTTGGCGTGCGTGCGAATTCAACGACTGTAAATCTGACGGAAAGCGTCGAGTGGCGTTCGTCCGATCCGTCGCTGGTCAGTATCGACAGCCAGGGCCTCGCGCATGCCAAGGCCGATGGTAATGTGCTTATCAGCGCGCACTTTGCGCATTTGCAGACATCGCTGGATTTTCGGGTCAACACTGCGGAGCTGGTATCGGTGAACGTGGAGGGGGCGGAGACCTTCGATGAATGCCTGACCCGCCAGTTAAGTGCAAGTGGTGAATACAACGACGGCAGCGAGCGGCCGCTGGTCGGCAGTGCCACCTGGGCGGTTTCCAACGGCGCGCTCGCCAGCGTGGAGGAAAACACCGATGGCGCATTGCTGAAAACCCATCAGGCGGGCGCTGTCCAGGTAACGGCCGTCAGCCAGGGGGTGACCGGCTCGCTGGATGTCGAGATACTCGATACCCTGCAAACGCTCGCCATCTCGCCTCGTGATATCACCTTGTCTGTGGATGACAGCCGCCGCTTTACCGCTACGGGGACTTACTCGGATGGCACGCTCAATGATATTTCCGCCAGTACCACCTGGTCGAGCGCGGATGAGAGTATCGCCTCATTCGACAGCCAGGACGCCGGCCTGCTGACCGCCAAGGACGAAGGGACGACATCGCTGTCGGCCAATTGCGGCGGACAGAGTGACAGCACGACGCTAACGACACAAGTCGTTGAAATCGAGGAGGTTGAGATAAGGCCTGATCAAAGCCGGATCACGCTGGACGTCGGTGACGACGGCTATCAGCTTTCCCTGCGGGCGGTCAATACCGATGGCTCCACCGAGGACGTCACCGAAGATGCCGAATGGAGCAAACTGTCGCCAAGCTCCGTCACGATACAGGTCAGTAACCGCGATGGCAGCAAGGGCGAGCTGAGTATCAGCGGCACCGGCAATGCCACTGTGGAAGCGCGTTACGAAGGGTTTTCCGATTCTATTCTGGTCGTCGTTGAATAAGCCGCGCATGGCAAGGTCTTGACCTTCCAGCAACCGGAAGGTAGATACTGGATTCAACCTTGACTATCGATCGCTTTGACGATCAGGAAGACTGCCATGAATGCCGCCAATCCCGACACGCTGGATGCCGGCCCGAATGATTCCGTGCGCCTGCCGGTCGAAGGCATGTCCTGCGCCGGTTGCGCGGCCGGACTGGAAAAAAAGCTTCGCGCGCTCGATGGCGTCACTGACGTCTCGGTCAATTTTGCCTTGTCGCGGGCCGACGTGGATTTCGACCGATCGCGACTCGTTGTGACGGATATTCACGAGGCGATCCGCAAGGCGGGTTACCAGGTGGCAGAATCACCCGATCCGCAAGCAGCCGCGCACTTGCGGTTCCAGGTCGACGGCATGAGCTGCGGTGGTTGCGCGGCCGGGCTCGAGAAAAAACTGTCGGCCTTGAACGGCGTCCACAATGCTTCGGTCAACTTTGCCCTGTCGCGCGCCGATCTCGACTATGACCCCGCATTGACCGGACCGGCGCAAATCCACCAGACCGTATTCGACGCGGGTTTTCAGTTGCCTGCGCAAAGCGTAACACTCGATATCAAAGGCATGACCTGCGCGGTCTGTGCCGGCAGCGTTGAAAAAGCCTTGCTGGCCGTACCGGGCGTCAACGCTGCCGAGGTCAACCTGGCGCTGGAAAAAGCCGTTGTCAGTGTCACCCCCGATACGCCGACCGAAGCCCTGATTGCCGGGATAGAGGCGGCCGGCTACAGCGCCTCTATGCCGGCAAACCGCAGCGATAATCAGCAAACCCTGACGGAAGAATCGCGACCGGTCTGGCAGGATGACGGTGTTCAGCTCGTCGCGGCAACCCTTCTGAGCGCGCCGATGGTCTTGCAGATGGTGTTGATGTGGCTCGGTGTTGAGCCGTTTCTCGCGCCCTGGATGGAATGGCTGCTGACGACACCGGTGCAATTCTGGATCGGCGCGCGTTTTTACAAGGGTGCGCTGAGAGCGATCCGGACGCGGGCCGGTAATATGGACCTGCTGGTCGCGCTCGGCACCAGCGCGGCGTATTTTTTCAGTCTTGCCATGTGGTGGCGGGCGACCCCCGGACATCTTTATTTTGAAAGCGCGGCGGTGGTTATCACGCTGGTGGTGCTCGGTAAGTGGCTGGAGTCGCGTGCCCGGCACAGCGCCAGCGCGGCGATTCGCGAGCTGATGGCTCTGCGGCCGCAAACTGTCAGTCTTCTGCGGGACGGCAAGGAGACGCAGGTGCCGATCGAGCAGGTGGCGCTCGACGATCTCGTGATAGTGCGCCCCGGCGAGCGAATAGCGGTCGATGGTATCGTCGAGAACGGCGTCAGCGACGTCGACGAATCACTGATTACCGGCGAAAGCCTGCCGGTCGCGAGGCAAACCGGTGATCAGGTAACCGGTGGTTCGATCAATGGCCAGGGCGCGCTGCAGGTTCGCGTCAATGCCGTCGGCCAGGATACCACGCTGGCCAAGGTCATCGAGATCGTCGAAAAGGCTCAATCCGGCAAGGCGCCGATTCAACGGCTGGTTGATCGGGTATCGGCGGTTTTCGTGCCGCTGGTGCTGGCGATTGCCGCGCTGACCTTCGGCGGCTGGCTGCTCAGCGGCGGCAGCTTCGAACAGGCGCTGATCGCCGCGGTATCGGTGCTGGTGATCGCCTGTCCCTGTGCGCTTGGGCTTGCCACTCCGACTGCCCTGGTAACTGGGACGGGGATTGCGGCAAAGTCCGGCATTCTGATCCGCAATATCGAAACCCTGGAGCGTGCGCACAAGGTCGATAGCGTGGTGTTTGACAAGACCGGCACCCTGACGCGCGGCCAGCCGGAGGTCACCGACATCGAAGTGACGGGCGATCTCAACGAAACCCTGCGGCTGGCGGCATCCCTGCAGTCGAGCAGTGAACATCCGCTCGCCAGGGCACTGGTCAGGCTGGCCGGGGAAAAACATCTGACGCTTTCTTCGCCCGGTGCGTTCACCAGTCTCAGCGGGTTGGGCGTCGACGGGCAGGTCGATGGCCGCTCGGTGTCGATCGGCAATGAAAGCCTGCTGCGCGACAAGGCGACCGGGCTGGATGCATTCAGCGACTGGCTGCAAGCCTGGCAGGCGGCGGGAAAAACCGCGGTCGGCATTGCCATCGACGGCAAGGTTAGCGGCGTGCTGGCTTATGCCGACAGCGTCCGTGACGAAAGCGCCGCGGCGGTGAAAAAACTGCAGGCCCGGGGTATCGCGGTCAGCCTGCTGAGTGGCGATGCCGAACCGGTGACCCGCTCACTGGCTGAAAAAGTCGGCATCCAGCACTGGAGCGCGGCGCTCAAGCCGGCCGATAAATCCGATGTTATCCGCAAGATGCAGAGCGACGGCCGGACCGTGGCGATGGTCGGCGACGGCGTCAACGATGCGCCGGCGCTGGCGCTGGCCGATGTCGGTATCGCGATGGGCTCGGGAACCGATGTCGCCATCGAATCGGCGGGTGTGACCCTGCTCAGAGTCGATCCGAATCTGGTGCCGGCGGCGCTCGATATCGCCGGCGCCACGCACCGCAAGATCTATCAGAACCTGTTCTGGGCGTTTATCTATAATCTGATCGGGATTCCGCTGGCCGCATTCGGTTTGTTGACGCCGGCGGTCGCCGGTGCCGCGATGGCGATGAGTTCGGTCTCGGTGGTCAGCAATGCCTTGTTGCTGAAACGCTGGAAACCGACAGGCCGCTCATGACGATCAGCGAGGTCGCCAGACGATCCGGCCTGCCGGTCAAGACCGTCCGCTATTACGATGAGATCGGGCTGGTGGTAGCGCACCGGAGCGATAACGGTTACCGCAGCTATGATGCGGCCATGCTGAACAAGCTGCGTTTTCTGCAGCGGGCGCGCAGCCTCGGTTTTTCCATCGAGGATTGCCGAAGTCTGTTGTCGCTCTATCAGGACAAGCACCGCGCCAGTGCCGATGTAAAAAAAATGGCTCAGGCGCGGATCGACGACATTGAAAAAAAGCTGGCCGAACTGCAGAGCCTGAAAGCCACGCTGCAGGCCTTAACACAAGCCTGTCATGGAGACGACCGGCCGGACTGCCCGATTATCGACGATCTGGCCGGGATCAGGCAGCCGGATTGATTGCGGACTTGCATCCGTGACGTCGGCGCGTGATCATACACGGCTTTTTCAGAGACAGGCCCGGCCATGGCGATCACCGATTTCATCACCCACAGTTTTTCCCGGGAAGCCGACAGCAAAACCCGGCTCAGGCTGCGCGACAGCCCGGTGCCGCCATCCGAACAACTCGATCTGTTCGCCCGTGAGCTGAAGACCGCCTTTCAAAAACGTGCCGGGCGTGAATACGGCTGTTTTGACGAAACCCAGAACGATGCGGTCTTGCCGCAAAAACTGAAAGCCCTGCTGGATGATTCCATCAACTTTGTTGCAGCCAGTGTGCAATGGATGCAGGCCCTGCAGGCGATCATGGATGAACTGGATATCGTGATGCACGGCCACGCCGTCTTTATGCGCGAAGAGCATCTTGGCGACGCGGTCTTTTATCTGTTTGTTCTCAGCGACAAGGAATCGCTGGTGGTCAACAGCAGGCTCGAAGTCGAGCGAACCCGTTATGTCGATTTCGGCACCACCCTGATGGCCGCCAAGGTGGAGCTTTCGCTGTGGCAGGCCAATGCCAGTCGCTCCTATCTGACGCTGGCGGTACCGCGTACGGCCAATATCTGGGTCGATACGTTCCGCGCTCTGGCCGGCTTTGCCAATACGATCGATAAAAAAGCTGAAACGGAAAGTTTTCTGCAATCGGTATCGACTTTTTCCATGGAACTGCCCGACGACAGCGTCAGTGAATTCCAGGCGAAGGTGGTGGACTTCTGTCTTGAACGCGACAAGCAGGGCGAGGCGGTGGAGTTTGACGCCTTGTCGGGCGCGGTGGCCGAAGTGGCCGGTGTGGATGGTGGCAGGTTTGCAAAGTCCATGGCGGAAGCCTGCGAAGGGCAGGATAATAAACTGCATGTCGACCGCAACAGCATGCGTCGTTACTTGCGTTTTACCGGACGGGAAAAAGACCTGACGGTGAGCTTTGCCTCGACCCAGATGCCGGAACGGGTCCGGTATGATACGGAAAACGATGTGCTGACGATTCGCGGTCTGCCCAAATCACTGCGCGAACAGTTGCTCAAGCACCTGCAATCCTGAGTTGTATTATTTTTCTCCGAAGGATTCGTCCAGCCAGTCGCCGAGCTGGTAGGCCCAGTACGTCAGTTGGGTGGCGATCCGACCGATTCCTCCATAGTTGTATTTAAAGCCGAACGGCTCGAACAGTTTGTAGCGGGAATCGTCCGATACGATTGCTCGGGCGATCAGTTGTCCGCAAATCGACGAGGTATTGAGGCCGTGGCCGCCGAAAGCGGTACATGCCCAGGCGCCGCTTTTCAGACGGCCGACCAGCGGCATCAGGTGTCGCGCGTAGCCCATATTACCGGTCCAGCTGAGTTCTATTTCAAGACCTTGCAGTTGCGGATAAACCTGCAAAATGCGTTTTCGCATCCGGGCCGCGAGTTTTCTCGGGTCCGGCTCGAAGCTGCTGATCGCGCCGCCCCACAGCAGCCGGTCGCGGCCGACGATACGGTAATAGTCCGAGGCCCGCCGGTCGTCGAGTACGCCGCTGTGAGAACGGATAGTCTCGTGCAGTTGCGGGCCGAGCGGTTTGCTTAAAACCACATGGGTGGAGATCGGCAGAATCGACCGGGCAAGCTGAGTTTGCAGGTCGCCGGTATAGGCGCTGGTGCAGTAGACAAGCTGTTTGCACGATACCCGGCCTTTGCCGGTGGTGATGCGAAATCCCCCGTCATGACGGTTTACCGACAGCACCGGGCTTTGTTCGTAAAGACGCCCGCTGTTGTTGACAATCGAACGCGCCAGCTGCACGCAGTAATTCAGCGGATGAATCTGAAAGGCCAGCGGATTGAAAATCGCCGCCTGATATTTTTCCGTTTGCAGATGTTCGCGCAGATGCTGTTTGTCGAGATAGGCGAGCTGTAAACCGAAGTCGAGTGCGCTGGTTTTGATTTTATTCCGTAGCTGCGAGAACTTTTGGTGGCGGATCACTTCCAGTTGCCCGGAAACCGGATCGGTCTCCTGCATATCCAGTGATGCAATGGTGTTTTTAATGATCTGCACGCCATCGATTGAAAGCCGGTAGAGTTCGCGTGCTTGCGCCTCGCCGACCGAGCGACAGAGCTTGCTGTAGGACAGGGCAAAACCGGGCCCGACAAATCCGCCATTACGACCGGACGCGCCCCAGGCGACACGGTTGCTCTCCAGCACCACCACCGAGCGCCCGAGCTGCAGCAGCTCCCTGGCGACTGACAAACCGGCAATTCCGCCACCGATAATACAACAGTCGCAGTCGATAGTTTGCGCCAGAGGCGGGTAAGGCCCGGCGTCTTTGATCAGCGTATTTGTGTAATAACTGGCAATGTAGTCCATGCTTGCGGATTCGTTACCGGGAACAGGCTTTGGCAGCCTGGTTTTCGCCCGGTGCAAA
>JAGRHW010000088.1 GCA_020444765.1 Gammaproteobacteria bacterium
ATGTCGATTCGCAGGGTGCCTATTACGTGCGCGTTGACTGGGACAAATCGCGCGCCCTGTGGGGTAACTTCAACACCGACCTGACCGGTAATGAATTCGCTCAGTACAACCGTTCGCTGTACGGCGCGCAACTGGTTTACCGGATGCCGGAGATGACCCGTTTCGGCGAGCACAAAAACCTGCTCAGCGCGTTTGCCTCCGAAGCGCAAAGTGCCTCGGGCCACAACGAATTCCGCGCAACCGGCGGCAGCCTTTACTATCTGCGGCAGACCGAGATCGTGGTCGGCTCCGAAAAACTCTGGATCGAGATTCGCGAGAAGGACTCGGTTCAGGTACTCGAGCGTTATGCGTTGCGGGCCGGCGTCGATTACGAAATCGATTATTTTCAGGGTCGCATCATTCTTACCCAGCCCCTGTCGCAGATCGCCCACCGGATAGCGCCGTCGATCATTCAGGATCAGCCACTGCAATCGGATTCGGTTTATCTGCTGGCCGACTACGAGTACGTGCCGGAGGATTTCAGTTTCGACAACACCGTCGGCGGCGTGCGGGGCAAGACCTGGATCGGCGATTCGCTGGGCGTCGGCGCGACACTGGTGGAAGAACAGCGTGACGCCGAGGACTACACCTTGAAAGGCGTCGATCTGACCTATCAGGTCGGCAAGGGTACTTATATCAAAGGCGAACTCGCGCAAAGCGAGGCCAGTCAGGCGGCCAGCGGTTTTGTCTCGGCGGACGGCGGTTTGACGTTTAGCTCGTCGCCGCAGCAGAACATCCAGAACCGCGACGGCGAGGCCAAAGGCGTCGAAGTGCGCGTCGATCTGGCCGAACTGACCGACGAGAAGCAGCGCGGCGAATTCAAGCTCTGGCACAAGGATCGCGACGCGGGATTTTCCTCGTCTCGCGATGACAGCGGCATCGACACGCTTGATCAGGGTTTGCAGGGCCGCTGGATGGTCAACCGCAATCTGCAGTTGTCGCTGCGTTCCAAGCGGCTTGAAACCGCCGACACCGAGACCACGACCAGTCACAGCGCGCAAATAGACGGGGTGATCAGCGAGCGGCTCAGCGGCGGCCTGGAGTTACAGCGCAGCGAAAAGACCAGCGACGCCAGCGACGACGAGAACGCCAATCTGATCGGCGCCAAACTCAGCTACCGGGTGACGCAACAGACCACGCTTTACAGCAAGGCGCAGTCGGTGCTCGACAGCTCCGAGGCGTATCAGGACAACGACCAGCTCACGCTTGGCGTCAGCTCGCGCATGAACGAGCGCTGGACGCTGGGCGGTGAGGTGATCACCGGTGATCGCGGCGACGGCATGGTGCTGGCGAGCGATTACGTGATTTCCGAAAAAGCCAATATCAATGTCGCGGCGGGCTTCGGCGACGGCGCGGACAGCCAGGTCGGGGCAAACTACCTGCTCGACAACGGCCTGAATCTTTACGGCACCTACGTCCGCAGCACCGCTGACAACAACGAGAAACAGTCGACCGTCACACTCGGTCAACGCAAGAAGTTCGGCAACAGCCTGGAAGTTTTCGCCGAAAACCAGCTCAGCGATACCGACAGTCAGTCCGGGCTGACGCATGTGTTCGGCGTCGATTACGGCTTCAACGATTTTCTCGGCCTGTCGTTTTCGCTGCAAAAAAGCACTATCGAACAGGACGACGCGGAGGATATCTCCCGCGATGCGGCAACCGTTGGCCTGCAATACAAACGCGCCAGCCTGAAAGCCTCGACGCGTCTGGAATACCGTCGTGACCGCTCCACGATCGACACCACGCAATGGCTGACCACCAACGCGCTGGAGTGGCGGCAAACCCGCGACTACCGCTGGCTGGGCCGCTTTAATTATTCCGTGACGAAAAATGACGAGACCGATGTCGACGAGGCGAAGTTTACCGAAACCAGTATCGGTTTTGCCTACCGGCCGGCGCTTAACGATCGCTTCAATCTGCTGGCGCGCTTGACCTATATCTACGATTTACCCTCATCCGGCCAGGACACCACGGCCGTCGACGAGCGCTCCTGGGTGCTGGCCACCGAAGGCGCTTATGCGCTGACGCCACGCTGGGAGCTGGGCGCCAAGCTGGCCGGCAAAAAAGGCGAGGTGCGACAGCAGCGCGGCGCCGGGCCCTGGTTCGATTCGACCGCGCATTTCTACGCCGGCCGGCTGCGCTATCACATGATTCACGAATGGGATGCGCTGGCTGAATACCGCTGGCTGGAATCGGTCGAGGACGAAACCGTGCGCTCGGGCGCCTTGCTGGCGCTGTACAAACATGTCGGTGAACACGTCGAGGTCGGACTCGGCTTCAACTTCACCGATTTCAATGACGATCTGACCAACCTGAACTACGACAATCGTGGCTGGTTTCTGGATATCGCCGCCAAATATTAATCCGCGGCGACGGTTTTACAGCGCCGCAGGATAGCGCGCGGACGTCGGGTCCGCGCGCTGCACAGTATCAGACGGCGGCGAGAGCCGCGTCGTAATCCGGTTCCTGGGTGATTTCCGGCACCAGCTGCGTATACACGACCTTGCCGGAGGCGTCGGTCACCACCACGGCGCGCGCGGTCAGGCCGGCCAGCGGCCCGTCCTGCAGCAGAACGCCGTAATCCTTGGCGAATGCCCGGGTGCGCATCATCGACAGCGGGAGTACGTCGTTCAACCCTTCCGTGCTGCAAAAACGCCCCATGGCGAACGGCAGATCCGCGGAAATGACCAGCACGGCGGTGTTGTCGAGGGCCGCGGCTTTTTCGTTGAATTTGCGGGCCGAGGCAGCGCAAACGCCGGTATCGAGACTTGGCACGATATTCATGATCAGTTTTTTGCCGGCGAAATCGGTCAGCCGGAAATCCTTCAGGTCGCTGCCGACCAGCAGAAAATCCGGTGCCTGACTACCGACTTCGGGCAGCTCGCCATTGGTGTGAATTTGATTGCCTTCCAGTGTTACTGTCGCCATCTTGAATGCTCCGTTTTTTATGGAATTTATCTCGTGAAAAATGCCGGGAAATGCAGTATATAGAGTGCAGAACTACTCCCGATGTCTTTTCAAAGGATGCCTTGTCTGGCCAGAAAAACCGCCGATTTGCCTGCCTACAGTGTGCGTGTTTCGCGACGGGCGAAGCACGTGAATCTGTGCGTGCGGCCGCATACGGGCCTGGAGGTCATTGTACCGCAGCGCTTCAACAAGTCTCAAATACCGCGCATCGTCGAAAAAAACCGCGACTGGATCGAGCGCGCACTGGAAAAGTGGGCGGCTTTACGGCAGCCGGTGATTACAATCAGTCCGCCTGCGTCGTTGCCGCTTCGAGCCCTCGGCCAGACGGTCCGTCTGCGTTACAAGACGCTGTCGGGCAGTGAGTCGGTTTACCTCAGCAGCACGGATAACGGTATGGTGCTGAGCGGTAATACGGCTGACGATGCATTGTTGCGCAAGGTTTTGGAAGCCGAGCTTAAACGCATCGCCAAGGCAGCTTTCACCCCGTGGCTTAGCCGGCTCGCGGCCACCGCCGGGCTGCGGTTTTCCAGGCTGACGGTGCGTGGTCAGAAAGGGCGCTGGGGCAGTTGTTCATCAGCGGCTAATATCAGCCTCAACTACAAATTGCTTTTTCTGCCGCCGGATCTCGTGCGTTACGTGTTGTTGCACGAGCTGGCGCACACCCGGCATCTCAACCATTCCGCTGCGTACTGGCGTTTTTTGACCGCACTCGAGCCGGCCGCACTCGAACTGGACGCACAGTTGCGGGATGCCGCGCGCTACATACCGGACTGGCTTGCCGCGGATATGCGCTGAAACGATCGCTGCGCTGGCCGGTCAGAACCGCGCGCAGTGCCGGTATTTCAAGGAAAAAGACTAAAAAATAAATTCCTCTGCTATTCTCTTTGGATAAGTTCGGGATTGTGCCCGCAAACGATAACAAGCGAATTGTGGTTTTTGGTGTGTACCAGGCAAATTCAGACGTCAACTCCCTTGCAGATACTATTCTCAATGAAATGCGTAATGTGATTCCGCTGACCGTCGCCGCTGTGTTCCTGAGCGCGGCCGTGGCCATGTTTCTGACCGGCGTCGACGATCTGGCAAGTGTGATCGGCTGGTCGCTGATCCTCCTGACCGGCACCGCTGCGGCCTTGCTGCTGACGTTCTCGCGACAGGAAGTCTCGGCTGCCTTGCAGGTTGCGGTTAGCCGTGGGATTCATCGAGGTACACGACCCAGTGAAATGATCACCATGATCACCATGATCAGCGATCTGAGCCGCCGGGTCGGGCTGGTCGGGCTGGTCGATATCCGCACCACATCGACTGAGCTGCGGGAAGTGTGCACGCTGGTTGCCGGCGCCGCCGATGAACTGACGATCCGCCTGCAACTTGAAAAACGCCGTCATATCGAAAAGGCCGCGCACAAGCTGGTGTTCAGCGTGCTGGTATTTGCCAGCGTTTACGCGGCGTTGCTCGGCGCGCTCGGCAGTGTCGTGCAGTTCGCCCATCTCGAGGATCTTGCCATGCAGACGCTGGAGAGCTCCTGGGCGGGCGGCTTGTTACCGCTGATCACGGGTGTCTCACTGGCCTTGTTTGTGGTGATTTTGATCGGCCGTATCAATGTTTCGCATCTGCGCGAAATGGTCAATCTGGAAATCGCCTACCAGGGCGGGGCGATGATTCTTGAAGATAATAATGCAAGCAGGGTGCAAACGCGGTTGACCGAGTTGTTGCCGCCCGGCATGAAATAATCGTCCCGAGGACGATGCTGATGAAATTCAGCAATTATAAAATCCAAAAATTTACAAAATATACTTAAAGTAATTTATTTAAAGTATTTTGTTATCTTGTGATTCCCGCTCAAAATTTCCATCCAAGCCGATCATAAAACAAAAGTTTTTCTGCGATTTTTTCCAGCCGTGATAGCTGAAAAAATTCACTGCCGGTGAGTTTTTTATTTGGAAAATTGTTGATTTCAACGAACTTTTTCGCTTACATGTTCGCCCCGATAGTCTATATAAACAGAGTATTCTGATTGTTTCTGCTTGATGACAACATCAGATAAATTTTTGTTTTTCTGACTAACAGGTCAATAGCTTTGATTTCTGGTTTACATTTAGCGATGAGCGATTTCTCTTCTTCTATTGATGCAGGCACGGACCGCGGTGCTTACCGCGTGGCGCCGGATCCGAATGATCCGGTCATACTGCAACTGGATGGCATGCTGGCGCGTGTTCTGGATATCAGCGCAAACGGTTTTTCCTGTATCTCCGAACATGTCAAACCGCATATGCGTTATCGGGTAAAACTCGATCTGCCGACCGAGCCCGGCGTGATTACGGCTTATGTCGATATCAATCTGATCTCCGAGGACGGGCTGGCGCGTTGTCAGTTTGTCGGCCTCAAGGAAGAAGATCAGGAGCAATTGCATCGCTATGTTCTGCATCGCCAGAAAGCCGCGATCAACGCCATCAAGTCAACCAAAAGTTTCTAGCGCCGTCCGGTATTTTCTTACCGTTCTCTGACCTGGCTCTAATCAGTCTGACCCGGCGTCCGTTGCCGGGCAGGGCGGCTATTTAGCGTACCAAAGGCGCGCCTTCAATCCCCACGCGCTGCTATAACCTCTTTCGACAAAACGAATCGTGTTGTTCTTGTCGACGATAAATGTCGACGGCACGCCGTTGACCCCGAAGCGGCGGCTGATCTGACCGTCCGGATCGTTGAGCATCGGGTAATCCATGCCGTGTTCCCGCATAAAATCCAGCACTTCGGAATCACTGCCTGACTGCAGGGCGATGCCGATGACCGGGTAATCCGCTGCCACATCCGTTACTGATGATTCCATTAATTTGCAGATCGGACACCAGCTCGCCCAGAAGTGCACCATATAGGGTCCGTCACCATCGGCCGGTAACGCCAGATGGCTTGCGTTGCGGATATCGACGCCGCTGACGGCCGGCAGAGGGCCGCGCGGCATGGTGCGTGTTTGCCAGGCCTGAATGCCAAACCACAGCCCGATGAACAAGGCGACTTCGACAAGCAGACGCAGAGCGCGAGGCAGTTGCTGGTAACGGCTGAGTAATTTCAAGACGGTAGTGGCTCGGGTTGGGGCAATACTTGCTATTATACTAGGGGCAGGCCTGAAACTCCCCTGAGATAAGGTTGCGCCCTGGAAACAGGGAAGCACGCCGGGGTCGGGTGGCCGATAGACACTGAAATCAAAATCAAACAACTATGACCATGTGCCGAACCTTGTCGGCGCAATGGACTCACACGCTAATGGCATCACCACAAGAACTGTACGAGCACGAACTCGAAAACAAGCTGATGTTGCCTGACGAGGCTCAACGCGCCGTCGTCGGTCATTTGCAATCACTTTACGAAGCGCTGATCAGGCTGCCGGAAGACTCCGCGCCGGCCGGCCTGTCGGACCGCTTGCTGGGTCGTCTGCGTAATAGACGCAAGGCAAACGCATCCGTCAAAGCGCCCCCAGGCCTGTATCTCTGGGGCGGGGTCGGCAGCGGCAAGACGCATCTCTGCGATATGTTTTACAAGGCTGTACCGATAGAGAAAAAGCTGCGTATGCATTATCACCGCTTTATGCTGCTCGTTCATCACGATCTGAATGACATGCAGGCAGTTGCCGATCCGCTGGACAGGATCACCGCTAACTGGGCGGAAAAAGTGCGCCTGCTGGTGCTCGACGAAATGCATATCAACGACATCACCGACGCCATGCTGATGCGCAATCTGCTCGACGGCTTGTATAAGCGCGGTGTCGTGCTTGTAACGACATCGAACCGCCCGCCGGATGATCTGTACCATGACGGCCTGCAGAGAGAACAATTCCTGCCCGCGATCGCCTTGCTCAAACGCCACAGCCGGGTGCTGAAACTCGACACCGAACAGGACTACCGTCTGCGCGCGCTCGAACACACCGAAACCTACCTCACGCCGCTCGACGAAACCGTCGAAACGAAACTCGAAGCGAGTTTCGAAGAACTGTCCGGGCATGATGAAGAACAACTCCGAACCGGCACCGCGATTATCAACGATCGTGAAATCCCCATCGTCAAACGCGCGGCCGGGGTTATCTGGTTCGACTTCGACGCGCTCTGCAACTCACCCCGCTCAAACCGCGACTATATCGAGATCACCAATTACTTTCACACCGTCATCATCAGCGACGTGCCGGTCATGGACAAACAGTTCGAAGACGCCGCGCGCCGCTTCGTTAACATGATCGACGAATTCTACGACCACAACACCAACCTGATCATCGCCGCTGCCGCGCCACCGGAACAACTCTACACCGGCGAAAAACTCGAATTTGAATTCCAGCGCGCCGTCAGCCGCCTGCGCGAAATGCAAAGCCAGGAGTATTTTGCGCGCGAGCGGTTGCTGGAGTAGGGCGTATCGATTTCACTTCGACACAGAGATTATTCGAAATAAAGGAAATCTTTAAAAGTGAAGCGACGCTAACGACCGGACACGCTTTTGTATCTCGATTAAGTGCACATCCTTGTGCCAGGTAAAACTCCAATCAATGATGAGGGTATTTATGAGGCAGGGTTTACTCGTAAATCACTTCAAAGGCATAAAACACGCGTGAGACTTCTATGTCTGCTTCCGGGTCGGCGCTGTCGCGTTCGTAGGTGGCTTTGAACATATAACGACCACCTTCATCCAGGTTGAAGCTGACCTTGCCTTCCTCGTCGCTTTTCAGTTCCATGACAACAGGGTCTTTCTTGTATTTAGGTCCTTCCTGTTCGATAACCACATCTAATCCCTTGACCGGTTCACCGTTGTTCAGCAGGGAGATAACCAGATCTTCGCCGGTGATGTAGTCGGCCGGATGGGTGACGGGGAGGACTTCAAAGCCCTTGTTTTTCGGTTCGAGCACTTTTGTGGTCGGGGCTTTATTGGTGACGTAAGCCATGGCGACGGAGTCAAAACGGCTGGTTTTGATATCGGTGGCGTCTTCGGGCAGTTCTGCCTTTGCCTGGGATTTGTTGCCGCGGAAGCGTCTGGGTTGATCGCTTTTGCTGCCGGCTTTTTGGTACGTGGTGTTGTACGCTGCATCACGCTTGTATTGTATCAGATAGGTGCCTTCCTGATCCGCAGCCAGGTCGAATGTTGAAAGGCGTGAACCCTGGTAGTACGGGCCGGTTCCGCGAACCGGTTTGCCTTCAACGTCATAGATTTTCACGCCATCGCTGGGCATGGCGAAATCCGGCCTGAAGGTCGTGTGCGTAGCGGTTACGGTAACAGGCACTTTGGAGGCTGCGGACGGTTCGGCGTCGATCGTAAAAAAGCTGGGCCAGATATAGATATCATGGGCCAGGGCGCTGCTGCTGATGGCCAGAAGACCCAGGGCGGCCAGGGTGCGGCGGGCGGGTGTGCTGATGTTTGAATTTTTCATAGGAAATTGCATAAGGATTATTCCAAGGTGATGGTTAATTCGCCGATTTCTTTGTCCGCCGGCAAGGTGAAAGTTTGTTTGCCCTGGGAAAAGTCGATTTCCTGTTTGACCAGTGAGCGCCCGCCATCTTCTCTGGCGACTTCGATGTATAGCGTGAAGGGTGAGTCGTCGTCGACTTCGAACGTTTCGCGGTAAGTGCCGGGTCCTCGGGTCGCTCCGGTCAGGGCATCCTGAGGTTCGCCTTCGAGATAGCGGCCGACCTTGCGCCACCAGCGGCGGATATCGGACAGCCATTTGTCCTTTTTGTCCGGGTGGTGCATATGCCAGAGCAACAGGGTTTTGTTGTCGTCGTTGCTTTCTTTCCAGATGGCGACGTAGGGTTTGTGATAATCGGCGGTGTCGAAGCCAGGTAGTTCGAAAACGACCTCGATCTGTTTTGCAACCGCAGGACCACTTAGCAAAATACCGAATGCCAGTGTCAGAATGGCTGAAAATCTCAACATGCTGGTTTTCTCTTTCTTATCAGGTATGTGTTTTTGAATGGTTTTCAGCGCGCTGACAGAGCGGCGGAAACACGTTTTGATTTAGTGCATGATAATCATTCTCATTATTTTATGATAATCATTCTCATTATTTCAAGTGTTCCTGGCTGATTTTGTGTAAAGGTTTCGTCAGCTTTTCTGGCCGTTTACAGGGCGATAGTGAAGGTATTAGGTTGTTGAATGATGGGCTTTGTAGAGGCGGGTATTGCCGTGCCGCGTTTTTCTAGCGTTTGAGTATGAACTCGACCGGAACGACAAATTCCAGCCGTTCACCCGCGACTACTGGCGGCGGAGGCGGGAGCGGCTCGGCGCGTTTAAGCAAGGCCAGGGTTTCTTCGTCGAGTAAGGGGTGACCGCTGCTGCGTTCGAGGCTGCTGCTAAGGATATTGCCGTCACGATCCATGCTGAAACGCAGATAGCTCACGCCTTCCTGACGCAGGCGGCGGGCTCTTCGCGGATAGCGTTTGGCCTTGTCCAGGCGAGCGACCAGACTGGCGCGCCAGCTTTGTTCGCCCGCCGAGGGTGCCGCGGGTGCAATAGCCTCTTGACTGGGGGCTTTGGCTTGCTCGGCTGCCTGACTGGTGGGCGGAGGTGCGCTGGCTGCGGCGGGCGTTTGCCGTTCTTCTGGAGGGCTTTCCGCCGGCTTTTCTTCGACAGGCGGTTCAGGCTTTACCGGCGGTTTTGGTTTTGGTTGTGGTTTCGGGAGCACCACTTCCGGCTCAGGCGCAGGTGGCGGTGGTGGTTCAGTCTCGGGTTCAGGTTCAGGAATCGGTTCGGGCTCGACTTCGGGTTCGGGCGGCTCGATTTCAGTTTGTTGCTGGACTGGCGGCGTATCCGCTTCACTAATCGGCGCGACCGGTGCCGGCGCCAGTTCGACAACCATGGCCGTTGCAGGCCGCTGTTCCAGAACCATCGGCCGGCTGGTCAGCAACCACCAACTTACAGGCATGGCACCGGCCAGCAAGACGATCAACAGCGATGAACCCCAAAGCCGGCTGTCGTGCGCCAGCGGTTTGTCCTCGACTGGTTCAGCGCGTACGGGCAGAGCGAGCGACTCCAGCGAAATCGTCTGGCGCTTGAAAGATTTGTATTGTTGACGGCGCAGCCGCGCCTTGTGCAGACTGACGACCTTGTCAGTTGCCACGACCTGTTCCTTCGAGCGCGACAAGCGCGATCTTCAAATAACCGGCCTGGCGCAGCTCATCCATGGTGTGCATCAACGTCTCGTAGTCCACGCGTTTATCCGCACGCAGAAAAATCCGTTGCTCCGGATTGCCTTCACTGGCGGCATTCAAGGCGTCGGTCAGGGACTCGGCGTTTACCGGGTCCTGACCCAGTACCAGGCTGCCATCGGACTTGATGGTCAGATACAGCGGTTTGTCCGGCCTGGGTTGCGCTTCAGCGCTGGACGCGGGCAGATCGACGTTAACGTCCACCGTAGCCAGGGGCGCGGCCACCATAAAAATAATCAGCAGCACCAGCATGACATCGATAAACGGTGTGACGTTGATTTCGTGATTTTCCACCAGCTCGTCGTCGTGATGAATCTTCGCGGCCATGGGCTTACTCCGAGCGTTCGTTATGATTACCGGCAACCACCAGCCGGCTCAGGTCGCGCGAAACCAGGCGCAAGATCGCCGCTGAAGTATCGCCGACCAGTGCTTTATAGGCGGCGATGCGACGCGCAAAGTGGTTGTAGATCACCACCGCCGGAATGGCCGCGACCAGCCCCAGCGCGGTGGCCAGCAAGGCTTCGGCAATCCCCGGCGCGACCACGGCCAGGTTGGTGGTCTGCGCTTTTGAGATGCCGATAAAGCTGTTCATGATGCCCCAGACGGTACCGAACAGACCCACATAGGGACTGATCGAGCCGACCGTGGCCAGGTTGTTGAGATGCTGTTCCAGGCGGTCGACCTCGCGCGACAGCGCCACGCGCATGGCGCGCTGGCTGCCCTCGATCAGCGTGCGACTGTCGATCTGACGCCGCTGGCGCAGGCGCGCAAACTCACGGAATCCGGCCTCGAACACACCCTCCAGACCCACCGCCGGCTTGCCGCGATTGCTGACCTCGCGATAGAGCTGGGCCAGATCGGCGCCAGACCAGAAGCGCTCCTCGAATTCATCTGCGGTGCGCGTGGCCATGCTGATCACCGCGCGCTTGCGGAAGATGATCCACCAGGACCAGATCGAGGCCGCAATCAGCAGCACCATGACGACCTGCACCGGCAAGCTCGCACCCAGAATCAGTTCCAACAAGTTCAACTCACCACTGTTCACCGCTGAATCTCCGTCAATAC
>JAGRHW010000089.1 GCA_020444765.1 Gammaproteobacteria bacterium
GAAAAAGGTTTGGTTAAATAATAATACAAGCCGGCGGCGGCATCTGTTGCCGCCGCCTCGTTCTCTGGTGCCGGAGTATCTGTGATGTCAGAAGAGAACCCGCAAGATTCCGCCACGCCTGACGCCGGTCACGATCAACGTCAGTCCGGAGCCATCGCTGAAGCCGGCATCCTTGGCCGGTTGATCGACAAGGGCGGCGTGATCTTCGCAACAGGTATCATCATCGCCATGCTGATCCTGATCCAGGAGGTCTTTCTCCGCTACGTATTGAATTCGCCGACGATCTGGGCCCACGAAACGACGATCTTTCTGTGCGCGATCGCGTTCGTTTACGGGGGCTTGTATTGTGCGGCGCGAAATTCCCATATCCGCGTCGTCATCATCTACGATTATGTACCCGCCGGGTTTCGCCGCGTACTCGATGTGATTATTTCCGTCATCTGCGCCATCTCGGCAATTTTTTTCGCCTGGGCCGCCTGGCTGATGGTCAAGCGCGCCGCCTTCGAACCGGGCGGCGGCTTTCGGCTCGAAACATCCGGCAGCGCCTGGAACCCGCCGACGCCGGCACTGCTGAAAATCACCATGCTGGTGGTGATGATCGTACTGGCCGTGCAGTTTATCGTTCTGGCGATCAACTACGCGCGCCCCAAACCGCCGCAACAAGACACCAAGGGCGGGAGAGCCGGATGAACGGTTTCGATCTTTTGCCCGACCTGAAGGCACTCGGCATAGAATACGGCACCCTGGTCATGTTCCTGCTCCTGCTGGCGCTGTTGCTGACGGGCATGCCGCTGGCATTCGTGACCCTGCTGGTCGCTCTGATCTTCGCCCTCGGCTGGTTCGGACCGATGGCGGTGCCGCTGATCACAAGTCGCGTCTACTCCTTTGTGTCCTCATTCGTCTTCGTATCCGTGCCCATGTTCGTGCTGATGGCAGCCTTGCTGGATCGCTCGGGAATCGCCAAAGACCTGTTCGACGCGATGCGACTTGTCGGCGGGCGCTTGCGTGGTTCGGTCGCCATACAAACGATTTTCGTCGCCGTGGTGCTGGCAGCCATGAGCGGTATCATCGGCGGCGAAATCGTCCTGCTGGGCCTGTTGGCCCTGCCGCAGATGCTGCGCATGGGCTATGACCGCAAGCTGGCCATCGGCGTCATCTGTGCCGGCGGTTCGCTGGGCACCATGGTGCCGCCGTCCATCGTGCTGATCATTTATGGCCTGACCGCCAACGTTTCCATCGGCGAACTCTTCACATCGGCCTTTATTCCGGGATTTATGCTGGCGGGTTTTTACGTTATCTATGTGCTGGTCCGCTGCTACCTCAATCCCTCCCTGGCACCGGCGCCCGAACAGGAAAGCGTGCCCTTCTCGGAAAAAGCCCGGCTTTTAAAAGGCATCATTCTACCGATCATGGTTGTCATCTTCGTTTTGGGCTCCATTTACGGCGGCATTGCATCGGTTACCGAAGCGTCGGCGGTCGGCGTACTCGGCGTGTTGATCTCGACAATCGTCCGCCGCGAGTTCAGCGTTTCCATGCTGAAGGCCGCGTCGCTGCAAACACTTGCAACCTGCGGCATGATCGTCTGGATCGGCATCGGCGCGAGTGCCTTGGTTGGCGTATTCAACCTGATGGGCGGTATCAAGTTCGTGTCGACGCTGATCACCGGCATCTCGGACAATCCCACAGTAATCATTTTATTCATGATGCTGATTCTGTTCGTGCTCGGCATGTTTCTCGACTGGGTTGGCATCGCCCTGTTGACCATGCCGATCTTCGTGCCGATCGTAAAATCGCTTGGCTTCGATCCTGTCTGGTTCGGCGTTCTGTTTGCCATGAATATGCAGATCAGCTTTCTGTCTCCGCCCTTCGGCCCCGCCGCCTTTTATCTCAAGAGCGTGGCGCCACCGGATATCAGCCTCGGTGAAATCTTCCGCGCGATGCTGCCGTTCATCAGCATTCAGATTATCGCGGTCGGTTTGCTGATCCTGTTTCCGGGGATTACCGGGCGATGAGCGTGACTCTTGTGCCGGGCCTGTATCGGAGGTTTCGATGAAAATAACCAAGCTCACCACCTGGCAGGTACCACCCCGCTGGCTGTTCCTCAAGATCGAAACCGATGAAGGCGTGGCCGGCTGGGGCGAGCCGGTGATCGAAGGCAAGGCTGCGACCGTGGAAGCCGCCGTGCAGGACTTTGCTGATCTGCTGATAGGCCGCGACCCGCGACGTATCGAAGACATCTGGCAAACACTTTACCGTGGCGGATTTTATCGGGGCGGACCTGTATTGATGTCGGCCATTGCCGGGATCGACCAGGCCTTGTGGGATATCAAGGGCAAGGCCCTCGGCGTGCCCGTTCATGAACTCCTGGGCGGCGCGGTGCGGGATCGCATGCAAATGTACTGCTGGATCGGCGGTGACCGTCCGGGAGACATCGCCAGCCAGGCCCGGGAGGCCGTCAGCCGTGGCTTCAGCGCCTTCAAAATGAACGGTACTGCGGAGCTGGCGATCGTCGACTCGCATCAGAAAATCGAGGCGGCGGTGGCGCGGGTCGCCGAGGCGCGTGAAGCCGTCGGCAGCGCCGTCGGCATCGCGATCGACTTCCACGGTAGAGTCCACCGCCCCATGGCCAAAGTATTACTGCGTGAGCTGGAGGCCTTTCATCCCCTGTTCGTCGAGGAGCCGGTACTGCCGGAACATCTGCATTGCCTGCCGCAAATCGCCGGCGGACTCGGTTATCCGATTGCAACCGGCGAAAGACTGTTCACCCGTTACGCCTTCCGCGACCTGCTGGAGGCGCGCATGGTTGACATCATCCAGCCCGACATCAGTCACTGCGGCGGCCTGAGCGAAGCGCGCAAGATCGCCACCATGGCCGAGGCCTACGACGTGGCACTCGCGCCTCATTGCCCGCTGGGGCCGCTGACCCTGGCAGCTTCCCTGCAGCTCGACTTTCTGTCGCACAATGCATTTATCCAGGAACAAAGCATGGGCATACACTACAACACCGGCAACGATGTGCTTGACTACCTTAGCGACCCAGGCCCGCTGCGTATCGTCGACGGTTACCTGCCGCTTCTGGAAGGTCCCGGCCTCGGCGTGGAAATCAACGAGGAATACCTGATCGAGAAAGCCAAAGAGGGTCACCGTTGGCGTAACCCTGTCTGGCGGCATACCGATGGGAGTGTCGCCGAATGGTAAGTCCGCACAGTGCTTTCGACCAGGCATTCACGAAAATGCCCTTGGTTGCCATACTGCGCGGCGTGCGGCCCGATGAAATCATCGCCATCGCCGACGTGCTGATCGATGCCGGCTTTACGCTGCTGGAAGTTCCGTTGAACTCACCGGATGCTTTTACCAGCATCGAACGGCTGGTCGCACATTGTCCGGACGATATCGTGATCGGCGCCGGTACGGTTTTACAGGTCGACGAGGCCATTCGGCTAAGTGAACTCGGTGCACGTCTAATGGTCACGCCCAATACCAATCCGGAGATGATCAATACAGCTCTGGAGATGGGCCTGATACCACTTATCGGCTGCATGACACCAAGCGAGGTCCTGCTCGCCTTACGACTCGGCGCCTCGGCCGTCAAAATTTTCCCTGCCGGCCGGCTGGGGCCCGCTTACGCGGCCGATCTCAAAGCACTGCTGCCCGTTGGCACGCGGATGGTCGCGGTCGGCGGAGTCGGCAAAGCCGAAATGGAAGCCTTCAAACGCGCCGGTTATGACGGATTCGGGTTCGGCAGCAGCTTGTACACGGCAGGCCGCAGCACCGAGGAAGTCAGCACCCGCGCACAACAACTCGTCGGCGAATGGAAGCGCCTCTGCGGAGTGTAATAATGGCCACACAATGGATCATCGTCGATTGGGGCACCAGCAACTTTCGCGCTTGGCTGATCGATGCCGACAGCGGAATGATCCGGGATGAAATCAGCGACGGCGCCGGTATGGCGTCACTCGAATCACGGGAATTCCCGGACTATTGCCGTGACCGACTGCAAGCCTGGCGCACCGGATCGACACCACCGATCTATATGAGCGGGATGGTCGGCGCAGCCCAGGGTTGGCAACTGGCGCCACAACTGCCTTTGCCGATCAGGCTCGATGAACTGGCCAAAGAGGTCGTGGCCGCTAACGGCCTGGACGACACCTGGATTATTCCCGGCGCCCGGCTGGCCGGTGACCACCCCGATGTGATGCGTGGCGAAGAAGTGCAGATCTTCGGCGCCCTGGCTATCGCCGGGCGAGACGATGCGCTGCTCTGCCTGCCCGGCACCCACAGCAAATGGGCGCGTGTCGAAGACCGTCGCCTGAACGCTTTTACCACATCCATGACTGGCGAAGTCTTCGAGCTGATGCTCAGCCATTCGATTCTTGCCCGCTCCGCTGAGGAGCGCAAGTCGTCGGAGGCGGCTTTTGAACAGGGCTTAATACAAGCCCAAAATGACGGCGGCTTGTTGCACCAGCTTTTTACCACCCGCGCCCGCACGCTTTACGGCGGACTCGCGCCCGCTGATCTATACAGCTATCTTTCCGGCGTGCTGATCGGCAGTGAAGTCAAAGCCATGCAGACCCTGTATCCGCCCGACGGGCAGGAACTGCTGTTGATCTGCGCATCCGGTCTGCGCCAGCCTTACGAACACGCGCTCCGGCTCAGCGGTTACAGCACACGCTGGCTGGATGCCAGGCTTGCATCATTACAAGGCACTCGTGCGATCATCGCGCGTCACCGGAGCGATTGACGTGTCAGCAGAGACAGTGAAATCAGGATTCGAACCGGCCCGCCTGATCATCGTTATGGGCGTTACCGGCTGCGGCAAGTCCACCGTTGGCGCGGCACTCGCCGGGCGGCTGAATGCGCCTTTTCTCGATGCCGACGATTACCACCCGCCGGCCAATATCGAGAAAATGTCGCAAGGCATTCCGCTGACCGACGTGGACCGCTGGCCATGGCTTGACCGGCTGGCGCTGGAGCTCCGGGAGAAATCTCGGCAGAAGCCCGACGGCATTGCGGTATCCGCCTGCTCGGCGCTGCGCCGGGCCTACCGCGAAAGACTGATCGCCACCGCCGGCGCGCCGATTCTTTTTATCTTCCTGCATGGCACCCGCGAAGTCATCGCCCGGCGCATGCAGACGCGAATCGATCACTTTATGCCAACCACGCTACTGGACAGCCAGCTCGCCACGCTCGAACCACCAGCGGCTGACGAAAATGCACTGTCGGTGGACATAGGCCCGATGGTCTCGGCGCTGGCGGAAGATATCTTCCGGCAGATAGTCGCCGCCCGAAAAGCCAGCTCGTGACCGACCGATCGCTGTTTACCTCAAGCGTTCAATCGAAGTCGTGCAACTCTGTATGGATATCCTCGACCCGCTGGATTCGTTCACGGCCTTCGCGACCGGCGTGTTTCAGCATGACGATACTTAACAGATGTATCAGCGAGCTGGCGGCCGGATAACTGTCGAAGGGCCCGCCGCCCGAGACATCGGCGTGCAGCACCCAGGTAGCGAAATTAATCGTCGCGCCGACATTCGGCTCGGTGATATACAGAATGGGTATTTTTTTCTTCTGGATGATGCGCAGCGTCTGGCGAAAACGCAGCGTGCGCCGGCGGAAACCGATCGCGACCACGATGTCGTCGGATGAAAAACTGACCATCTGCTCGGCCAGTGTGGAGCCTTCCGAAACAAGCAACTGCACCTGGTCCCGGACCTGAAGAAACTGCCAGCGCGCATAATCGGCCAGAAAATAACTGTGCCTGTAACCCAGCAGCCAGATACGCCGCGCGCCCATCAGGCTTTTGCCCAGTCTTTCCAGTTTACGCAGATCAAGCGCTTCGAATGTGCGCGCCATCATGGCCAGTTCCTGCTCCATCTGTCTGCGCAGATAGGAGTCCGGCACATCGATCTCCGGCTTCTGGCTGAGCATATAAAGCGGTGAGCCCCAGTCCTGCTGTTCGCGGGCGCTGCGCCTGGCCTGCTCGAAACTGTCGTAACCGAGACGCCGGAACAACCGCGTGGCGGCAGCCTTGGACACGCCGGCCAGATCGGCCAGTTCGGTCGCCGAATAGCTGGCCACGTCACCGGGAAAGTCCAGTATCAGATCCGCCAGTTTTCGTTCACTGGGGGGCAGATGCTGATAGTGGTTTCTAATTCTCGACAGGGTTGAATCATCATCAGTTGGCTGCGCCATACCGGCTTGTCTCCACGAACCTCCGTTTATTTCGCCCTTAAGATAACATGTCCGGCGAATTGAAATTATAATTTCATAAATCTAGACTTATTGAAAAATTTGTTGCAAGATAAGTTTCATCATTTTGCCAGGTGATGGAAATGCAAGCAGAAGAAAGCAGATTCCAGACAATTGCCGGCTATGCCGCCGCCTGGAGTCACCGGCTCAGCAAGCTCACCGAAATGGTCGTCATCGTGCTGATGGCGGTTCTGGTACTGGATGTCTGGCTCGGCATCATCGTCCGTTATTTCTCCGACCTCCCCCTCACCTTTACCGAAGAGCTGGCGCGTTACCTGATGATCTGGATGGCTTTGCTTGCGGTTTCCATCGGTATTTCGCGGCGCGCGCATATCGGCGTGTTGATGCTGTTCGATAAAACCCACGGGCTTTCCCGGCATTTGTTGCTGGGCGCCATCGATCTGCTGGGCCTGTTGTTTTTTCTGTTCCTGTTTTATTACGGAGTCGGCTTCACCATCGACGGCGCCAGACGGCTGAGCATGATTTACGGCATGCCCAAATCCATTCCCTTCGCGGCTGTACCGGTGTCATGTCTGCTGGCGGCGATTCAGATCGTCCTGACGGCGGTGCGCGATCAGGCCAAACTGCTGAGGCAAACCGATCACGAGGAGATTGTCACATGATAACGGTCGCCATCGTTTTCTTTTTCCTGCTCGCGATCGGCATGCCGGTGGGCTATGTGCTCGGTATCGCCGGCATTATCGGCATGACGCAGATCGGCGGCGATCAGTTCCTGTCGATGGCGCCCAAGCGGTTTTTTGCCGGGCTTGATTTATTCCCGTTTCTGGCGATGCCGTTTTTTATCCTGGCCGGTGAAATCATGAACCGCTCGGGCATCACGCATAAGCTGGTTGATTTTGCCGACGCGCTGGTCGGCTATTTGCGCGGCGGCATGGCGCATTCCAATATGCTGGCGTCGGTGATGTTTGCCGGACTGAGCGGCGCGGCGACCGCGGACGCGGCGGCTTTTGGCAATACGCTGGTGCCGGCCATGGTCAAGCAGGGCTATACACGACCTTTTGCCTGCGCGGTGACGGCGGCCGGCTCGATTATCGGGCCAACCATTCCACCGTCATCGCTTATGGTTGTCTATGGTTCGCTGATGGGGGTTTCCATCGCCGGCCTGTTTGCCGCCGGTATTCTGCCGGGCCTGTTGATCTGCCTCGCCTGCATGGCGGTGATCGCGGCCTTCGGACGCCGCTGGCAGCTGCCGAAATCCGACAGCAAACCCAGCCTGCTGCGTATTTTCAGTGCTTTTCGCGAAAGCATTCTGGCGCTGGTCATGCCGGTGCTGATCCTCGGTTTTATTCTCGGCGGCATAACCACACCGACCGAAGCCGCATCGATCGCGGTGGCCTATGCACTGATTCTCGGCGGACTGATCTACCGCACGCTGAGCTGGAGCGATATCTACGATATGCTGGCGCGCACCGCGCTGATTACCGGGGTTGTATTTCTTATCATTGCCTCGGCATCGATACTCGGCTGGTGGATGACATTCCAGCAGATTCCCCAGGCGATCGCTGCGGCCTTTTTATCAGTCTCCGAAAACCCCACCGCCATCATCGGCATGATACTGCTGCTGCTTTTGGGCATAGGTCTGTTTATGGATATCAATGCAGCCCTGATCATCCTGGCACCGGTGCTGGCGCCTCTGACCCTGACGATCGGCATGGACCCTGTGCATGCCGGAGTCATGATCGTGCTGGCACTCAATATTTCATTGATGACGCCGCCGGTGGGCGCCTGTCTGTTCGTCCTGGCTTCGGTGACCGGTGAACGGGTGGAAGCCATTTCAAAATCACTCTGGCCGTTTCTGGTCGTGGAAATCATCGTGCTGTTTATGATCGCCCTGTGGGAAGACCTGACGCTTTTCATCCCCCGTTTACTGGGGCTAAGTGTGTAAATTCAGACCATCAATCCATTCAGTCCTGTCACAAACCGACCTATTCAAAGAGGTATACACCATGCAAAAAACCCGAAAATCCAGACTCGCCCTGCTCGGCCTAGCGCTGACCATCGGCCTCACGGCTTTACCCGCCCAGGCGGAAAAAGTCATCAAGATATCCCATCTCAATCCGGGCGATCCTTTCAATAACAATTCGGGCGCCATGACGTCGGTTTTCAAATCCCTGGTTGAATCCGGCACCAATGGCTCGGTCAAGGTGCAGATATTTTCAGACGGTCAGCTGGGCAAGGATAACGAGGTCATCGAGCAGACCCGCACCGGCGTCATCCAGTCCAATATCTCGTCGGCCGGCGGCGTGGCGCAGCATTACCCCTTGATCGGCGTGTTCGATCTGCCGTTCGCGTTTCCGAATATTTCCGTCGTACACGATGTGATGGACAAGGACAGCAGTTTCGGTCAAAAACTCTCCGCTGATATAGAGAAACAGACCGGCCTGAAAGTACTCGGCATACTCGACAGCGGCGGTTATTTCGCCATCTCCAATTCAAAACGTCCGGTGGAAACCCTGGACGACATGAAAGGCCTGCGTATCCGTACCATGACGCTGCCCACGCACGAGGCGATCATTACATCGCTCGGCGCCAAACCGACACCGCTGCCCTGGGCCGAAGTCTATACCGCGTTGCAGACCGGTGTTGCCGACGGCCAGATGAACCCCGTACCGATCATTGCCTTTGCCAAGTTTGACGAAGTACAGAAATACCTGACCCTGACCCAGCACATCATCACGCCCTATGTGTGGTTTATGAACATGGATTTCTACAACAGCCTGAGCGATGAAGAAAAAAGCGTAATCGACTACGCCGCCAAGGCAGCGGTGGTAGCCGGACGCGGTATTTCGAGAATCATTGAGGCCTCGGGCCGTGGGCTGCCGCATCTTGCGCAGAAAATGGATGTAAACAGTATATCGGCGGCGGAGCGGGCCAAGTTTGCCGAGGTTTCACAGCCGGCTGTGGAAAACCTGATCAGCGAAAAATTCGGCGATGAAGGCGTGGACATGCTGAAAGCCATGCAGGCATCGATCGAGGAAGCGGCCAAATAAAAACCGTTGTCAATCAACCGGTCGATCTTAGGTCGGCCGGTTAACAACTTATAACAAGACTATTCATACCTCCATACCAAAATAAAACCATGCATAACAAACTTCCAGAGTACTGGTTCGAACTCATCATGAACCCTGCCGTGCAGCAGGCAAGCACGTACCCGACAGAACTGACACAGCTGTTTAATACAAGCTCGCACAACAAAGCCCGTGAGATCATTTCCTCCTGGCCCGATTATGCCCCGACGCCGCTGCGTGATCTCAAGGGGTTGGCCGGCCTGCTGGGCGTCAGCTCGATCCACTACAAGGACGAAAGCGAACGTTTCGGTCTCGGCAGTTTTAAACCGCTCGGCGGCGCCTATGCCGTGGCACGTCTGCTGATGCGCACCATCGAAGCGGTCAGCGGCAGCAGTGACGTACAAACCCGGGATATTTTTAATGGCCGCTATGCTTCCATCGTATCGGACATTACCGTCACCTCCGCGACGGATGGCAACCACGGCCGGTCAGTCGCCTGGGGCGCCCGCAGGGCCGGCTGTAAAAGCGTTATTTATATTCATGAAACGGTTTCGACACAGCGCGAACAGGCTATCGCCCGGCTCGGCGCTGAGGTCAGGCGCGTCAAAGGCACTTACGACGATGCCGTGCGTGCGGCCAAACAGACTGCTAGGGAACAGGGTTGGCATGTCATACAGGACACTACCGAAGGCGAGGATCTGGAAACCACGCTGGATATAATGCAAGGCTACACCCTGCTGGCATCCGAATCCATCGAGCAGCTGCCGTACCGGTCGGCGCCCACACACGTTTTTGTACAGGCCGGCGTCGGCGGCATGGCTGCGGCGGTGCTGGCGCATTTCTGGCAACGCTACGGCGCGGAGCGCCCGCGCACCATCCTGGTTGAACCGGATACCGCCGCCTGTTGTTTTCTCAGCATCGCCGCCGGCCAACCGACCGTGGCGCCCGGCGCACTGGACAGCATCATGGCGGGTCTGGCCTGCGGGGAAGTTTCCTCTCTGGCCTGGCAGGTACTGCAACCCGGGGCCTTTGCCGCAATCCAGGTCAATGACCGGGACGCAGCCGATTGCATGCGCCTGCTGGCCGATAACCGCTATGGCGACGGTTCCCTGGTCGCCGGCGAATCGGCGGTTGCCGGACTTGCAGCCCTGATAGCAACAGCACAGGATGCCGAAGCCCGACGACAGCTCGGTCTCGACGAGCAAAGCCGCGTGCTGCTGTTCGGCACGGAAGGCGCCACCGATCCCGACGCCTACGAGCAAATCGTGGGCCGCAAGGCGGAGGATGTCCATGCCTGACTCAAACAGCGGGATCGCGATTAAGGATCTGACAATCAATCAGCAACGTTTGTCGGCGCGTATTGCCGAACTCGCCCGCATCGGCGCCATCGAAGGCGACGGCGTGTGCCGGCTTGCGCTCAGCGATGAAGACCGACAGGGCCGCGATCTGGTCTGCAACTGGATGAAGGAGCTCGGGCTGCAAGTCAGCGTCGATCGTATCGGCAACGTCATGGCCTTGCGCGCCGGACTGGAGGACACGGCGCCAGTGATGACCGGGTCGCACATCGACACCGTCGCCACCGGTGGTCGTTATGACGGTAATCTCGGCGTACTCGCCGGGCTTGAAGTCATTGCCACTCTGAACGATGCCGGTATCACTACCCGCCGGCCGTTGTGCGTCGCCTTTTTTACCAACGAGGAAGGCGCGCGTTATGCCCCGGACATGATGGGCAGCGCTGTGCATCAGGGTTTTCTCGATCTGGATCAGGCTCTCGCGACCAAAGGCATCGACGGCAGTATCGTCGATGAGGAGCTGCAACGCATCGGTTACGCCGGTGACGTGGAAGTCGGCCGTTTCCGTGCTCACAGCTTTGTCGAACTGCATGTGGAACAGGGCCCGGTACTGGAACAGGAAGGTTTTCAGATCGGCGCGGTCAGCGGCGTTCAGGGCATTTCCTGGACC